>CAZRGY010000460.1:0-3722 GCA_964599715.1 uncultured Verrucomicrobiota bacterium
CTCGGAAAACTGCCCGGTGGTTTCGTTCTCCATCTCGGAAGACGAATTCCGCGGTCTGCCGGCCAAGGAACTGCAAGGTCACCTCGGCTGCTGGACCTACTTCATGTCCATCAAGTCTCCTGAGAACTCCAAGTTCGTGAAGGACTTCATGGCCTGGCTCAAGGCCCCGAAAGTCTCGGGCACGGATTACAAAGTCACGGGCATCGATGCCAAGGGTCGTGTGACCTGCAGCCCGATGAACCTGTCTCGCATGGGTGTTTACCTCTGGAAACAAGCTGTTGAGAAGGCTGGCTCCTTCGAGGTGGATAAAGTCCGCACTGCTTTGATCGGCCAGAAGTTCAAGGGCCCGGCTGGCGAAGTGACGATGCAGGAAAATCATCACCTGGTGAACAACGTGTTCATCGGTGAGACCCTGCCGAACGGCCAGTTCAAGATCATCAAGACGTTCAACGGCGTGGCCGCTGAACCCTTCAGCGAGAAGTTCCTGAAGTAAGGTTGGTGTATGTAGTTAGTTCCCGGGGAGACGGGCTGGTGCAGGCCCGTCTCCCCAACTAAGTGTAACATGATGCGATTTCTAAGATTATTCCTCCTGGCTGTGGTTTTCGTGACGGGTCCCTGGCAAACCCGTGCTGCTGACAGCAACCGCGTTGACTTGGTAGCGGCGATCCTGAGTGAAGATCTTGATCGGCAAATCGAAATAATCAATAAGCTGTCCGATTCGGATGAACCGATAGTCAATCAAGTCCTCGCCGCCTGGCGCTTGAGCGAGGTATATATCTACGAGCAAGACGATAAGAAGATCCCCTTCCTGCTGGACCCCCAATTGAACAGCGATGGTGAGGCCAAGGGCCTGCGGATCATCGACGGTTCGGTGATCAATGATGCTGAAGGCAAGCCGATCTGGTTTGCCCCTTTTGACCTGGTGCCGGCGGAGAATAATTCGAAGTTGCGTATCGCCATCAAGGCGACCCTGGATTTCTTTTCCCTTTCTGATCCCAACGCCAAAGTTCGCCGCGATGCCACCATCAAGCTGGGGCAGTCGCAGAACCTGGAGTATATCCCCAATTTTGAAGCAAAGTTAAAGAAAGAGACTGACAAGGAAACCATCCGGGCTCTGAAAGAAGCCATCGCCTTGACGCAGTTGGTGGATGAGAAAAAGGAGACACGCATTGCCGGACTGAAGAAACTGGGTGAATTACGCTCTATCAATTCCATGAGTTTCTTGCAGGATTTCCTGAAGAGCACGAAAGAGGAGGGCAAGGCTGATCGTGCGGATGAGCGCAAACAGGCGGAGTCCACCATCAAGATCATCGAGGGCTATATCGCGATGGGAAATTTTGCGGGCACCAGTTTCCGCGGTTTGAGCACGGCGGCGGTTTTGTTGATCGCCGCGTTAGGGCTGGCCATCACTTTCGGTCTGATGGGCGTCATCAATATGGCCCACGGTGAGATCATGGCGGTGGGCGCTTACACGGCCTTTGTGACGCAGAACCTGTTCAAGAACTGGTTCGGTGCCTCCGGCGGCAAGTTCGACATGTATTTTCTCGTGGCGATCGTGCTGTCCTTCATCACGGCGGCCTTGGTGGGCTTGCTCTTGGAACGCGGTGTCATCCGTTTTCTTTACAAACGTCCGCTGGAATCCCTGCTGGCGACTTGGGGTGTAAGCTTGGTGCTGCAACAGGTTTTCCGCAGCGTATTCGGTGCCGCCAATGTGCAGGTGGGTTCGCCGAGCTGGTTAAGCGGCAGCTTTGTCGTTCACGATGTGCTTTTCGCCTACAACCGCATCTTCGTGATCGTGTTCGCGGTGTCCATCGTTTACGGCACTTATCTGCTCCTCACCAAGACTTCGCTGGGCTTGCAGATCCGGGCGGTGATGCAAAACCGCAACATGGCTTCTTGCGTGGGCGTGCGCACCGAGCGGGTGAATATGATGACTTTTGCCTTCGGGTCCGGTCTGGCGGGCATGGCAGGTGCCTGTATGTCGCAGTTGGCGAATGTCGGCCCCAGCTTGGGCCAGAGCTATATCGTGGACTGCTTTATGATCGTGGTCTTGGGCGGTGTGGGCAGCTTGGGTGGAACCGTATCAGCCTCCTTGGGCGTCGGTGTCACGAATCAAGTCCTCGAACCTTGGCTCGGCGCTGTCTTGGGCAAGATTTTGGTCCTGAGCGGTATCATCCTGTTCTTGCAATGGCGCCCGGCGGGAATCTTCGCCACCAAGAGCCGCAGTCTCGATGGTTAAACCGTTCACTCAGAAAACCGTGAACCGCCCTGTTGTAATTCACTCATGACTCGCTTTCTGAACAAAAAAGAATCGCTGATACTGGCGATCGTCTCTTTTCTCATCCTGGTGGTCTTGCCGTGCCTGAATGCCTTTGTGCCGAAGGAAAGTTTCTTCCACGTCAGTGACTTCACCATCAATGTTTACGGCAAGTATCTCTGCTATGCCGTGCTGGCGTTGGGAGTGAATCTGCTTTGGGGTTACACCGGTTTGCTTAGCTTGGGTCAGTGCCTGTTCTTCGCGCTCGGTGGTTATGCGCTGGGCATGCACCTGATGTTGATGATCGGCAAGCTGGGGCAATACCAGAAAGACATCCCGGACTTCATGGTGTTCCTGGAGTTCGAGACCAAATACGCCGAGACCGGCGGATTGCCGCCCCATTGGATGCCTTTCCGCAGTATGTGGTTTGCCGTTTTGATGGTGATCGTGGTGCCGGCAGTCGTGGCGTATATCTTCGGATTTCTGGCGTTTCGCTCCCGGATCAAGGGTGTCTACTTCTCCATCTTGAGCCAAGCGCTGACCTACGCCGCGTGCCTGATGTTCTTTCGTAATGATTTCACGTTCGGCGGTAATAACGGCCTGACCGATTTTAAATTCATCTTGGGAGCGGATATCAATACGCCGGAGACCAAGCGATGGTTGTTCATCGCCTCCGGGGTGTTGCTGCTCAGTGTGTATCTGCTGTGCCGTTGGTTGACCTCCACAAAATTCGGTTTGATCCAGCGCGCCATTCGTGACTCGGAAAACCGCGTGCTGTTCTCCGGTTATGCCACAGCTCATTTCAAATTGTTCGTGTTCGTGTTGTCCGCCGTCATCTGTGCGTTGGGTGGGGCGCTGTATGTCCCGCAGGTCGGCATCATCAATCCCAGTGAGATGTCCACGGACAAATCTTTGGAAGCAGTGGTGTGGTGCGCGGTAGGTGGTCGTTCTACTTTGATCGGGCCGCTCATCGGGGCCATCAGCGTGAATGCCCTCAAGAGCTGGGCGACTCGCGCTTTTGCCGAACAGTGGCTCTTCATGCTGGGTGGCATGTTCATCTTTGTGGTGCTGTTCATGCCCAACGGCATCGTCGGTTTACCAGCGCAGTTGAAGGCGCTGAAGGCTCGTTACATTGACCGGAAAAAGAGCGGGGAGGAACCGGCCCCGGTCGATGCAACAGAGCCAGAACCGGCCCCGGCTGCCAAATCTGCAGATTGACCTGACTCATGACTGAGAAGAAAGAATTCATCCTTACCCTCGAAGGCGTCAACAAGACCTTCGACGGTTTCAAGGCCATCAACGACCTGAACCTTTACATGGATGAAGGGGAGTTGCGTGTGATCATCGGTCCCAACGGTGCCGGCAAGAGCACGATGCTGGATATCATCACCGGACGCACCCAGCCGGATACCGGCAAGGTCGAGTTCGGCAAGAACACGGACCTGACCAAGCTGAACGAGTATCA
>CAZRGY010000461.1:0-1428 GCA_964599715.1 uncultured Verrucomicrobiota bacterium
CGTCCGGCTTTGGTCGGCGAATCTTCCTTATGAGTATTATCCGCGTTCCTTCAATCCGTTGCATTTTTTTGATAATACCAAGACGGATGCCCAAGGGCGCTTTGTGTTCGAACGCGTCCCTCCTGTGGCGGTGGAAGTTTATCACGAGCCGAAGGTGAAGGATGAACGATTGGGCATCACACCGATGGCGCAGACCACCCGGATGCAACTCAAGGGCGGAGTGGTGAATACGGTCACCTTAGGTGGACAGGGCAGGCCAGTGACCGGGCGATTCGTCGTCACGGGTTATGAGGAAAAGATCGACTGGCGGCTGGATGTGAACTCGCTTGAACTGGTGGTCGCAGACCCGCCTGATCTGCCTTCCATGCTAGCCATCAGTCAGGATTACTCCTCTCAGATGCGGGGAGCGAAAACGGATGAGGAAAAAGCCAATGTGCGGGCGGACTACGAACGCCGCCGGGAAGAAGGCCTGACTAAGCTAAGACAATATTATCAGACGGAGGAGGGGATACGGCATCACTTCTCCAAGAAAAAGTACGCGCTTAATTTTAAGCAGGATGGAAGTTTTCGCGTAGAGGATGTGCCAGCGGGGAAATACAGTCTGAACTTCGAGGTGCGGGAAAAAAATGAGAACCGTTACAGCCCTATGGGCGGTAAGCTCATCGCCAGTCTTAAGCGGGAGATCGAAGTGCCGACGGTTCCTGGCGGACGAAGCGATGAGCCGTTGGATATCGGCACCATAGAATTGCCTGCACGGGGAGTGATGAAGTCCGGCAAAGCGGCCCCAGAATTTTCCGTGAAGACGCTGGAGGGCAAAGACCTCAAACTCGCGGATTTCAAAGGCAAGTATGTGTTACTGGATTTCTGGGCGGTGTGGTGTGGGCCATGTGTCGCCGAGACGCCTCATCTGAAGGAGGCGTATGAGTTGATCAAGGATAATCCCAAGTTTGCCATGATAGGGTTGAGCTTGGACCCGGATAAGGAAGCTCCGATCGAATACGCCAAGAAAAACGGAATCGGATGGATTCAAGGTTTCTTGGGGGAGTGGTCCAAGACGGACTTGCCCAGTCAATATGGCGTGGATGGCATACCTTCGATCATGTTGATCGGCCCGGATGGTAAAATCGTTGCCAGCGGCCTGCGTGGACCTGCCATCAAATCTGCGCTGCAAGGCGTCATTAACAAATGAGGTTGGTGGGCTAAAAGCGGGTGCCGCGAAAATATTTTCAAAAGATAGTTGACTGACTGGTAAACTAAGATAGATTGGTCCCAGAAAGTTAAAGTTATGGGACGCACGAGCGACGCAAAAGAAAGATTGATGGAAGCGGTCCTGGAGCTGATTTGGAAAGGCTCCTACGGCAGCACCACCATCGATCTCATTTGCGACAAGGCGGGCGTCAAGAAGGGCAGCTTTTACTACTTCTTCGA
>CAZRGY010000461.1:1528-3703 GCA_964599715.1 uncultured Verrucomicrobiota bacterium
ATCTCATTTGCGACAAGGCGGGCGTCAAGAAGGGCAGCTTTTACTACTTCTTCGAGTCCAAGGCGGATTTGGCCTCAGCGGCTTTATTGGCGAATTGGGAAGAGTATCGCCCCAAGATGGATGCGATGTTTTCACCTTCAGTGCCGGCCTTGGAGCGCTTGAAAAATTACGCGACCCAGTCCTTTGAGAAACAGTCAGAAATGAAGTGTTCCTGCGGTTCTGTGCTGGGTTGCCCGATCTTTACGCTCGGTGCGGAGATCTGCACGCAGGATGATAAGCTCCGCCTCACGGTGCAGGATGTTTTGGGCCGTTATCGCAAGTATCTGGAGTGCACTATCCGCGACGCCCAAGCCGAAGGTTTGGTAAGGGCAGGGGATGCGGCCGTGATGGCCCGTATGATGTTCGCCTTCATGGAAGGCGTGATGACCCAGGCGCGCATCCATAATGATCCCGCCATCTTGAAAGATCTTTATCCTGGTATGATGGCCATCTTGGGTGCCAAACAGACGGAAGCAGTCCCGGCTTAAATTTTTTTGAACAAAAACTTTACTAATTAGTCAACTATAAGAAAGCGAGCACAGTATGAACCCACAAAGCAACAACCCGGTAGTCAGTCAAAATCAAGTCTGCGGCCACATAGTCACGCTCGGTGCGTGCCAGCGTGTTCTCGCCGCCATCGAACAGGCCAAGGAGAGTGTGAAGGCGCAATTCTCCAGCCTCCGTGAAACTCACGAGCACATGCTCCAGCTCGCCTTGAACGAGGCGGAAGCGCTGGCCTGGCAGACGACCTATCCGCACCTGTTGTTCCCGGCCTTGGCCATGGAAAAGGTGCAAGCGGTGAACACTTGGGCGGTGCGGCAGACCGCCGTGCGCCATGGCCGTTCGCTGGCTGCTCTCGCGGCGTGATCTCGAAAACCATTTCCCACGAAACCTCAAACTGAACCTGAACCATGAAAAATACCATCGAACTCACTGATGCGAACTTCGAGACCGAGGTTCTGCAAGCTACTCAACCCGTCGTCGTGGACTTCTACGCCGACTGGTGCGGCCCGTGCAAGATGCTCGCGCCGACTTTGGAAGAGATCGCCCGCGAACAGGCCGGTCACGCCAAGGTCGCCAAGCTGAACGTGGACACGTATCCGGACATCGCCCAGCGCTATGGCGTGCAGGCCATGCCCACACTGCTCTACTTCCGCGATGGTGAAGTGCGTGACATCACCCTCGGCGCAGTTGGCAAGCGCGTCGTCGTCTCCAAGCTGGAGGCGCTCACCGCCGTGCCTGCATAAGTTAATCCAAAGCGGCTGGCTTTTCCCAAAGCCAGCCGCTCTACTCATGGCTGCCAGGACAAAATTTCCCCAATCTGAAAACCCTTCCAAACAAACACACATATGAATTCCAAATTGCAAAATAAAGTGGCGCTCGTCACCGGTGGCACGAGCGGTATCGGCCGCGCTTCAGCTATCGCCCTCGCCAAGGCCGGGGCCAAGGTCGTCGTCAGTGGCCGTCGCGAAACTGAAGGGCAGGAAACTGTCCGCCAGATCGAGGCTGTCGGTGGCGAAGCCCTGTTCGTAAAGGCCGACGTCTCCAACGAGGCGGATGTCATCAATCTCGTGAACAAGGCTGTGGAGAAATTCGGCGGCCTGCACATCGCGTTCAACAACGCCGGTGTGGAAGGGCATCCCGTGCCCATCACGCAGGTGACTTCGGAGGATTATCAGCATGTCTTCGATATCAATGTGAAGGGTGTGCTGCTTTCCCTGAAACACGAAGTCCCCGCGATGCTGAAGAGCGGCGGCGGCTCGATCATCAATACGTCCTCTGTCGCGGGATTGCTCGGTATGGCGAATGTTAGCGTCTATGTCGCCAGCAAACACGCGGTGATCGGTATCACCAAATCCGTGGCACTGGAACTCGCCAAGCAGAATATCCGCGTGAACGCAGTCTCTCCGGCGGCCATCCAGACCGACATGTTCGAGCGCTTCACCGGTGGTGCGGATACGGATGCGGGCAAGTATCTCGCGAGCATGCACCCGATTGGCCGCGTGGGCGTCTCCGACGAGATCGCGAATCCCGTGGTCTTTCTGGCCTCGGATGATTCTTCCTTCATCACCGGCCAGTCGCTCACCATCGATGGTGGTTTCACCGCCCAGTGATCCAAATCTTTCTCAACAACCT
>CAZRGY010000462.1:0-3698 GCA_964599715.1 uncultured Verrucomicrobiota bacterium
TCCAGCTCCCGTCCTCATTCTGTGTCGCGCCCAGTGTCTTGATGTTTTTGCGATTCCACGCGTCCCATTCCGTGGGCGACGCGTGAAAATACGCCTGCGATGCATAATAAAGATAGTAATGGAAATAGTGCGCCTCACCCGGCGCCGTCTTCAAAAACTCGAACGCCTGATTGTAGGTCGGTGAATTCTTCGACTTCGCCAAGGAGAACACCAGACAGCCGATCGCCGTGCGTGCCCCGTTTGGCCCCACTGCCGACGTATAGCCGATGCCACCTTCCGGCGTCTGGCATTTCTTGAAATATTCCAAGGCTTTCTGGATCGCTTCCTCCGGCACCGACATACCCGCATTCCGCGCTGCAAACAAGGCGACCACTTGCGCGCCGCTGACGGTCGTATCCGCATCCAGACTTTCCGGCGAGTAACGCCAAGCGCTGAAACTGTTTGCCTTCTGTGAGGAGATGATGAGATTTATCGCCTTCTCCATCGCGGGACCGATGCGGTCATCCTCCACCATCCCGTAAGCCTCGGCCAAAGCAAGCGTCGCGAACCCGTGATTATACATCGAACGCCCGATGTATCCCGTCTCCTTGTTCATCTGGCTCAGGATGAAATCGAGTCCCCGGCGGATGGCCACGCTATACGGACCCACATTCGGATCATCCCCATGCGCCAGCATCGCCACCACCGCCAGACCGCACACCCCCGGCTCACCACCGTATGGTTGATCGATCCAGCGGCCTTCCGGAGCCTGGTTCTTCACCAGATACTGCAAGCCCTTCACATAGATGCCATCCACCTCTGTCGCCGCCAGATCCGTCCGCTCGATGAACAGTTGCTGGGCATGCGCTGCCTGTGTGGCGAGTAACGCCACCAACAAAAACAAAATGTATATCGGTTTCTTCAATCCAGTTTCTCGATTGCTTTGAAATAACTCTCCATCGCCTCGCGGAACTCCACCGGCACCGGCTGACTCGTACCGGTGGTGCGTCCGGTCGTCCGTGCGTTATCACGATTACCTTGGTCGTCACCCGTGGCAGCTTGGTTCGGCCGGTCCGTATCCCCGCCGTTGCGGTTCATGCCGGGATTACTGCCCGGCATCATGCCCATCTGCTGCGCCTGTTGCTGGGCGGCCATCTGCATGAGGAACGCCATCTCCATCTCGCTCTGGGATTGGCCGCTGCTCTGGTTCTGCTTTTTCTGCTGCTCGTTCAGGATGTTGATCATGTCCGACAGGTTCTCCACCACTTTGAACTCGGTTTCCTGCGCCAGGGCATCCGTCTGCGGCTTGCTCAACACCGTTTCCGTATCACGCATCGTCTGGAAGGTATCCTCCAGCGGCTTGTCCAGTTCCGGGATCTCATTCTCGAACTGCGTATCGATGATCTGCCGCCGGGAAAGGAACTGCGCTTCCGCCAGCTTCTTCGCGTTCTGCGCATACTGCGCGTCCACATCCTTGCGTTGCTCCAGCAGACGCGTGCGGTCCATCAAGTTGTATTGCGACTCGCGCAGCCGCAGGAAGCTCATGAGCAGTTTGATATAATTATCCTGCGGTGTCTGTCCGCCACCCTGGCCACTGCCGCCCTCGCCCGAACTGGGATCGGATTTGGGCTCCAATTTGTCCGCCCAATCATTGAACTGCTTGGTCCATCCCCCCAATTGCTGCAACGATTGCAATGAGATGTTCGCCAGCATCGTCTGCCGCAGCTTGTCGAGCTTGGGCACCGTCTCGATGTCCTTCATCTCCTTGCTCACTTCACCGTAAACTTCTTTCTGCGTGCGCTCGAAAAAGCGGCCCATCTCATCTTGCACCGTCTGTGCATCTTTGCGGGCCTTGGCTTGGGAGGTCGCCAGATCATTCATCGTGTTCAGATACCGGCTCGGCAATTCTGCGACCAATAATCCCACCGTCTCCGGCACGATCGTCTGCAGGTGCTCCGCGATCTTCTGTTCATCTTTCGAGATCTGCCGCAGACGCTGCGCCAGTGTTTGCGCCTGCAAACGGTCCAGCCCCTGATTCACATCCTGCTGCATCTTCTCGAGTGCGCGCGTGGCTTCCTCCTCGGAAGTTTGCGCCTTGGCCAGTTCCCCCTGCCGCTCTGCCGCCTGCTTCTGCTGCTGGGCTTGCTGCAGCGACTGCGAGGCGTCTTTCATCTCTTTCTTCGCCAGTTGCTGCATGGATTGCAAGGTCTTCGCCCACTCCCGCAGCGTCTCCTCGTTGAAGGTCGGGTTCCGCAACGCCTCGCGCAAGGTATCCGTACCGCTGCGGGCGATATCCTGCAATTGCTGCGCCACCTGCTCCTGCTGCTTCGCAAGCTCTTCCGCCTTCATGGCGGTGGCTTCCGTTTTCAATTTCTCATCCGACTGCTGTTTGAGGTCGCGCGTCGCACTGGCCAGGCTCTCTTCCTTGCGTGTCACTTCCTCCAGCTTCGCGAACATCTGCTCGAACTGCTGCCGCACCATCTCCGCATGTTTCACATGGCCGATGACATGCACGCGGAACCGTGCCGTCTCGGAGGGCACCCGGTTCGGATAGAAATCGGTGGCCAGCGCCCGCACTTCCGCGGTCGTATCCGCCGGGATGTTCAAGACCGAAGGGCTGAACACAAACGTCTCGCTGAATTGCTTGCTGGTCGTGTTGGTCGTCTGCCGTTTCAGGACCTGTGTGCCTGGCGAGTTCGTCACATTCGCGCCTTCAATCAACTGCCACGCCAAGGACAGTTCGCGAACTCCGAAATCATCCCGTGCCGTTGTGCTCACGCGCAGCACCTCATCTTCCAGAATGGCGACATCCAGCGCGAGATCGGCCAGCTCCACCAGCGGGGCGGAATCCGTGATGGCCTCGATACCCAACATCCACGGGGCGCGATTGGTCAGGCCCAATTCATCCGCCCAACCAAAGGTGGCCCGTTGCACCTCAGCCAATGACAGCGAAGCGCTTTGGAACTGTCCGTTCTTCACATCCAGCGGCATCGGCTTCTGCCGGTCCAGCTGCAACCACGCCTGTTTGAGATTACGGCTCGCATTGCCGGTGAGCACCACCTTCGCATCACTCAGCACCCGCAACTTGCCGCTCATGGCGGATTCTTCCAGTGGCGGCTGTTGCAGATACGCGGGCAGTTCCATGCGGGCGGTGAGTTGTCGCAAAGCCGGTCGATGCTCCGGCCGCACGCGCAAGACCGTGACCGCATCACCCACGCGTAGTTTCAATTCCGTCGGCACTGTCTGCGGCGGGAGGTCGAACTTCACCGTGTCAGACTCAACAGGAGCCTTCGCCTCATGCAAGCCGATGGTGGCCACCGCCTGTTGCGGCCGCCAGAAGGACTGATACGCCACCTGCGCCTCAAAATGAAACGTCTCGCCGTGCGGCACCACGATCTCTGCGGGCACCTCCTGCCATTCCACGAACGTGTAGCGCGGAGCTTCCGAGGCCGGCATGAGCCAGCGCTTCAAGGCATTGCCCAACGCCATCGGCGCCAGCAGCGCCAGCAACACGATCACCGACGCCACGATGCCCAAGCCCACCACCAGTTTGCGTGCGGGCTGGAAATCCACCGCCTCGCTGAAATCCATCTTCGCCGCATCTTCCGTGACCTGCCGGATGGCGGCGCGGCACAAAGCGGGCGACATGCCTTCCGGCAGTTCCTTCTGCTCCGCCAGTTCCACGATACCCAGCAAGCGATCACCCAACCGGCGGTGAT
>CAZRGY010000463.1:0-1084 GCA_964599715.1 uncultured Verrucomicrobiota bacterium
CCACCTTTTGGGGTCAGGTCAGGGTCCGTCCCATCCCTTGGGTTTTCCCCTGCATATCCTCGCCGTAAAAGGGTGATCCCTTGAACAAACTCCTGCCCCAATAGACAAAACCCCGGCAATCCAGTGGATTGCCGGGGTGATCGATTTAGGAGACTTTTTACTTCAAGGTGAACGCCTGCAGTTCCTTCTTTCCGTTCACGTAGTAGAGACGGCCGGAGACATCATCCACAGCGTATTCCGGCTCCTT
The DNA here is from genome assembly GCA_964599715.1 of uncultured Verrucomicrobiota bacterium. Classification (GTDB taxonomy): domain Bacteria; phylum Verrucomicrobiota; class Verrucomicrobiia; order Limisphaerales; family JAEYXS01; genus JAEYXS01. Next base: position 248 of record CAZRGY010000463.1, read on the forward strand.
GTCCTTCAGCAACACATCGGCCACAGAATCGCCCGTGTTCATATCGATAGCCATGAGGCCCGCGCCCTTCTTCTTGCCTTCCTCCACGGTGGTGAGGATGTAAGTGCGCTGGTTGCCGGACTTCGTAGCGCTATACCGTTTGTTCATGAACTTGTCGTAGCTGGCCAGCGAGTTTTTGATGCCGCCTGAGGCGCTATCCAGACTCATCGTGCCGGAGGCGTATCCGGCATTGTATGAGACCGCCGAGAAGGCGGTGAGCGTGGTCATGATGGCCATCTCGAATCCCGAGGAACCTGGGGCCGAGTATTGGGTGGACCACTTGATATCCTTGGCCACACCGTCGAACGAGAGGATGTGCTGCCGCCCCCGCACCACAAACTGATCCTTGCCCATGGGCATGATGGCGACCGGAACATCGAGGCGGTCCTTGCCGCTGATGGCCTTGGCGGAAGCACCCACCAAACCGCTGATACCACCCAAGGCACCGAGACCGATCTTCGCCGCCGCCTCGCCGCCACCCAGTTTGCGCTTGAACTCCAGCTTCACCTTGAAGGCTTCCTTTACCTTGCCGGAGCTGTCCAGATCGATGCCGATGAGGTTCTGCGCATCACAGACGAACACCGCGTTCGCGCCTTCCACGAGTTGCATGTTGGTGATGCCGTCTTTCAGGTCTTTGTATTCCCAGATCTGTTCACCGTTGTTCTTGTCGAGCGCTTGCACGGCCAGCGGTTTTTCCAATGTCCATTCCTTCGCGCCCCAAGCGAGGAAGTTGCCGCCCAGTCGCACCAGCAGTTTGTTCCCGCTCACCAGCAATTGCGTGATGGTGCCGGAATAGAC
>CAZRGY010000463.1:1184-3698 GCA_964599715.1 uncultured Verrucomicrobiota bacterium
ACCGGTTCTTGATGACCGCTGAGGTCCATCTTCACATTGAAGGTGCCGCTGTTGTCTGCCGGATGCAGGGGGAAATCGCCTTGCTTGGAATGTTTAACGCGCCAGACCTGCTTGCCGGTGGCGGTTTCATAGGCGGTGAGGAACACGCCGGTGCCTTCCTTGTCTGTGTAACCTTGAGAGACCACCACGGCGATGCCTTGCGCATTGAAAGGATAAGCCCCGAGCGGATAGCCCTGTTCTTGCGGTGTCTCCCAGATGATTTCCCCGGTGAGCAGATTCACCGCATAGAGCTTGGTCTTCGGGGTGAAGTTGCTGGAGTAGTCGTTGATGAACAGAATGGGGGTGCCTTCGATCTCACGCACGTTGAAGGGCGCGGATTTCTCGAACTCCTCGCGCTTCCACATGATCTCACCCGAATCCGGGTCCAGGCTGTAAATGGCCTTGTCCGTGCCGACGAGCACCGTGCCGACACCCGTGACGTTCTGCCATTTGATGTTCTCCGGGAGTTTGGCCGACCAATCTGGCGTGGCCGCATGTAATACCAATCCACCCGCCAGCAGGGCGATGCCCATGGCGAGCCGTAAACAGTGATTCAATCGCATAATGAGTTTTGAGAAGCTTTTTTCCCCGATCCGCGAGGGACGATAAAGATGCGGATGCCCGGCTTCAAGTCTTGGAGAAAGACTTTGCTTTACGTTTTTTGGCCTGAATGAGAATAGCTTCCGATTGGAGGCATCACCGTTTCCGGTTGTATACGTCCAAGGCGTATTTCTCCTGCACCAGTTCGGCTACACGCGGGGCTGTACTCTTTGAAAATTCACGCCACTGCACGCCCCATGATCTCTCAGCCACCTTTTTCATGGCGTTTTGCCAATCCGTGCGCGACAGGTTAGGCGGGGGCGGTTGCACGGAGCCTTGGATGAGCAGGCCGTGCTTGTTCCGCCGCTGTGCGGCCCCGGCGATCTTCTTCCCGCCATAAAGCAGGTCATGCTTCTCCGCGCCGATGAAGCATTGGCCGGGCATGTCTTTCTGGCAGCAGGGGGACAGCTCGGTGGTCAACGCAAGTTGCGCGAAGGCATCACGGATCCACTCGTGCACCCGTTGATAACTCGCTTCGGCGTTGAGCTCATACCATTCGTGTCCAGGTGGAAAGGCGACGCTGTAAGTCCAGTCATTCTTATGTGGCACGAGTCCGCCACCGGTGGGACGGCGCAACAGGGGACGCAATCCGGTCATCAGCTCCACATCTGCATATTTCTGGAAATAGCCGAAGGTCGCGGCGGGTTCGGTCCAACCGTAAAAACGCATCACGGGCCGCCCGAGTTCTGCGACCCGTTCCAATAACGTCTCATCGAGCGCCATGTTCTCCGCCGGAGCACACGCGCCTGAATCCAAAACCCACCATTCGTTGACCGATACATCTGCCACGCACTGAGCATTACCGGCAGGCGGTTATCCGTCGAGCCCTGCCTTCTGAAAGCGCAACGGATTGCCTCGCCTTTTGTGAGGCGACGTTTTAATGCTGGAGCAGTTCACATGAAGTCAGCAGCACCCAGAAATTCAGCTCGCATCGCCGGATGGCTGTGTTTGTTGCTGTGGTGTGTGATGATCATCTGCGTCGAGGCGCAGACGGCTGATGCTAACGGCGAAGTCCTACGCACGGCTTTGGACATCCGGCGGACGACGCCCGAAGCGGCGGAGACAGGACTGCCCGTGGATGTGACCGGGGTGGTGACGCTGGTGGAGTTTGGCCGGACGGTGTTCTTTCAGGATGAGACGGGCGGGACCTTCTTCAGGGGGCAAGCGACGAGTTCCGGTTTGCAACCCGGTCTGCGGGTGCGGGTGCGGGGCAAGACGTTTCCCGGTCTGTATGTGCCGGGTATCGATGCCGAGAAGGTGGAGGTCTTGGCGCAAGGTTCCTTGCCGGTGCCGCGGCAGGTGAGTTTCGACGACTTGGCGGCAGGGCGTTTCAACTATGAATGGGTGGAACTGGAGGGCATCGGCCGACAGGTGCTCGGGGTGCCCAAGGACCGGACCACGTTATTGCTGGCCGTGGGCAGCCGGAAGATCGAGGTGCAGGCTTCTGAACCATTGAAGGAGGCGGATGAAGCCTTGGTGGATGCGCGGTTGAAGGTGCGCGGGCTGGCGGCGGGATTCATCAATGGCAAACGGCAACTGGTGGCACCGCACATCCGCATCCAGCGGATGGAGGAGATTGAGGTGCTGGTGCCGGCCCCGGAAGAGCCCTTTGCGCGGGAGCTCTCTCCCTTGAATTCATTGCTGCGTTTCGCACCGGATGGATTTGATGGGCATCGGGTGAAAGTGCAGGGCGTGGTGACGGCGAGCCAGACGGGCAACGCGCTGTATCTGCGGGATGAAGATAAAGGCTTGCGCGTGCTGGCTCCGGCGGTGGGGCGGTTGGAGCCGGGTGATGTGGTGGAGGTGGCGGGGTTTCCGGCGATGGGGCCTTTTAGTGCGATGCTGGAGGATGCGGTGTATCGTCGGGTGGCGCGG
>CAZRGY010000464.1:0-1359 GCA_964599715.1 uncultured Verrucomicrobiota bacterium
TAACACGCCGCAGACGCTTGAGCGCATGTGGGTGACGAATCCGCAATTCGTGCAAAAACTCGCAGCTGCCGCGGGTCGTGCCGCTGCCCTGCCCGCCACGGGAGGTAGCATCCGGGTGCGCAAATCCGCCGCGTTGAATCCGGGCGATCTCTTCCGCTTTTCCTATGCGCATCTGGGTATCGAAGAACTCGTGATGCGGGTGGTTTCCCGTGCGGAAGCGCGTCCTGGTTCGCGGGATGTCTCGCTGGAGATGACTCTGGATCGCGCCTATCTGAACGAAACCTATTACCTGCCCGATGATGACGAGGTTCCGGCGGAGGTGGACACATCGCCCAAGAAATTTGCCATCCAGAGCATCCTGGAGCTGCCCCGTGGATTGGCGGATGCCGAGCGCATCACCTTGTGCCCGATGGTGGTGCGACCGAATTTCTATACCACGGGTTTCAACATCCATCTGCGCCAGAATTACAACCTCGCCTCGGTGCAGATCAACACAGCCTTGGTGGTGGCTTTCGCCAGCGGGGCCTTGGAAAACAGTTATCAGCCGACGGTGATTGTGGATGAAAGCTACACGTTGCGCCTGAAGTTCGCTGCCAGTCTGGCCGAACAATTGCAGACCTATGCCGAAGCTTATCGCCTCGTGATCGAACGTCTCGCTCCGAGCGGCTGGCGTGGTGCCTGGATGCTGCGTGAGAAGATGATCGTGATCGGCTGGGAACCGGAAACCACTCCGGAGGGGCCGTATAAGTACGCGAAAGCTGCGGTGATCCGCGCCCGGCAGGGCACGCAGATGCAATCTGCGCCCGCGGGACAGCTGGTGAACTTCTACGCGACGCCAAACCCCTTGGTGAACCTTTCTTACACGTCCATCGGCGAGCATAACCGCTTTCCCATCCACGGCACGTTGCATCAATCCTATCCGGCGACGACGGATCACATCGATCTGAGCATAGGGCTCGTGGTGAATGTCACCGATGAAGAGGTGGATCTCGAAAGCCCGTCCTTGAACAACGCGTTCTTCAATGAACTGCTGCTCTTCGCCGGTGATGAGATCATCTCCATCGCGGAGGTGGATCTGATCAGCACGAACCGCTATCGCGTGTGGGGCATCCGCGCCCGTTACGACACGGTGAGGCAGGCCCATGAGGCGGGTGAAGAAGTGTTCCTGTGCCCGCGCAAGGAGCTGAAGCAATTGACACACGCGAGTTTTCTTCGTGGCTCCCGGCACACATTCAAGCTGCAACCCAAAGTGCTGAGCAAGGTGCTCGCGCTCTCCGATGTCGAACCGGTGAAGCATCACATCCTTGATCGCGTCCATCAGCCGCTCTGCCCCACGAATCTCAAGGCTCAGGGCGATGG
>CAZRGY010000464.1:1459-3697 GCA_964599715.1 uncultured Verrucomicrobiota bacterium
GACAACGGCCTGACCTCCCGCTATTACAACGAACTGACCATCCCCGTGATCGGAGACTGATTTATGACTATCGTACCTGGAGAATTAATGCTGGTGACGGATTCTGCGGATCCGCAGACCGTCGTGGAATCGAACTTTTACGTGCTCAACCGCCAGATCTACACGCGCGTACCCACGTATCAAAACAACTCTCCGACACAACTCATCGGGCCGCCGGAGGAAGGACTGCACGTGGCGGATGAATTTTGGCGGGACACCATCGGCGGTGAATGGGTCTGCACGGCCGAAGGCACGCCCGGTACTTGGGTGCAGATCCGCCCGGCCATCGTGGAGACGGAACCGGCAACGACCACGACCGGTTATTGGATCGTGCGGCGTGACCAGAATTTCAAACACTACCGCTACACCGGCAGCGGCTTCGAGGAGCTGTTCCTCTCACTCAGCGGCGGGACGATGACCGGCACGCTCACGCTGGCGGATAGTCCGACCGATGCGAATCACGCCGCCACCAAGGCTTATGTGGATGCGCTCGCAGGCGGCGGCGCGGACCCGAAGGATTCCTGCCGCGTTGCTACTACGGCCAATGTGGATCTGGCGACCGGCGGCTTGTTGACCATCGATGGCGTCACACTCAGCGAGGGCAATCGGGTGCTGGTGATGAACCAGACTGCCGGGGAAGAGAACGGCATCTATGTGGCACATGACGGCGCCTGGACCCGCGCGACGGATGCGGATTCCTCCCTGAAGGTGACGTCGGGCATGTATTGCTTCGTCACGGAAGGCACGACCAACGGCGACATGGGTTTCATCCTCACGACGAATGACGGCATCACGCTCGGCACCACGCCTCTGACCTTCGCGCAATTCTCCAAAGGATTGGCTGATGGTGAATGCACGGATGTGAAACTCGGCAGCCGGACCGTGGATCAAAGCCTCGCCTCGCCGGATAACACCGGCACGCTCACCGAACTGCTCTCGTGGTTCGCCGGTCGCATCAAAGGCATCACGGGCAAGAGCGATTGGAAAACCGCACCGCAGGTCACCTTGGAAAAAGCGAGCGTGGTGGCGATGAATTTTGTCATCGATGGCGGCGGCTCCACGCTCAGCACGGGTGAGAAAGGTTATCTCGAAGTCCCCTTCGACATGACCATCACCGGCGTGACCATGCTCGCCGATCAGACCGGCAGTGCCGTGCTGGACATCTGGAAAGACACTTACGCGAACTACCCGCCGACCGTCGCGGACAGCATCACTGCGAGCGCCAAGCCGACTATCAGCAGTGCGGTGAAAGTGAAGGATACCACGCTCACAGGCTGGACCACTACGGTGGCCGCGGGTGACATCCTGGCCTTCAACCTGGAATCCGTGAGCAGCATCCAAAGACTCACCATCTCCATCGTCGGAAAGAAAAACTGACCCGTCCCTCAACACTCAACCAATAACAATTCACTGAACGAAAATTATGCCTACAGAGATCAAAGACAAATACAGCGCCTCCACCGCCTTGACCATCACCTTGAACGGGCTCGGCAATGGCGTCGCGCGGCAATCCACCATCGTGGACAATACGAGCAACCGCTATTCCCGCATCGTCATCTACGCCAAGCTGCGCCAGAGCACGACGGTGACCCCCACGGGCAATCGCACCTGCACGTTCTACCTCTTGCGCGATGACAATCACGGCACGAACCATCGCACCGATGGCGCAGGTGCCAGCGATACCACCATCACCATCCAGAACGCGCAACTCATCGGCGTGCTGAACAACAAACCCTCGCCTTCGGTCGGGGATTATCTCTACGGCGAATTCATCATCGATAATCCCGGACCGAAATGGGGCATCGCCGTGCAGAACGACACTGGCCAGGCCCTCGGCAGCACCGCCGGCGATCATTGGGTCCGCTACGTGGGCATCAATCCGGAGGCACAATGATGAGCGGACCACGACTCACCCGGGCCTTTGCCCGCAACGCCGCGGAATCGGCGTATCCGAATCTCTGGCGTGGACTCGTGGCCGCCTGGGCACCTCCGGGTGCGCCACGTCACGCCACCCGCCTCTGGGACTACTCCGGCAACGGCAATCACGGCACCCTGCGCAACGGCGCGAGCTGGACCCCCGGCAAACACGGCCACGCCCTGAAATTCGACGGGATCGACGACGACGTCATCGGCGACACCCCCGGCAAGAACTTCCCTACCGGCAACCAAAGCCGCACCGTCTGCTGCTGGATCAAATCA
>CAZRGY010000465.1:0-3697 GCA_964599715.1 uncultured Verrucomicrobiota bacterium
GGCGAGCTGAACAAAAGTTAAACCACGGAATACGCGGAAGACACAGAAACGGAGAAGGAGGAAGAAGATGAGTAGCGAGTTGATCAATGGGCATGTGTTGATGCCGGAACTGCCGGACTGGCAAAGCGGGGTGAGTCTCTCGCGTCGCTGGGAGACGGAGATCGGGGAGACGGTGACGGGTGCGGAGGATCGTGGGGCCATGCGTCAGGTGCCGCGACTGGAGCTGGCTTATGGCATCGCGACACTGACGCAAGTGCAGCGTGCACGGTTTGAGGATCGTTTGCGCGTGGCGTTGAAATCGGGCAAAGCGGCAGTGCCTTTCTGGGGTCGCGCTTCGGATCTCGCGACGAATGCGAGCGGCACCAGTGCGGAATTGGCGACGACGAATTGGCCTTGGCAAACGGGTGACTTCATCTTCTTCCTCGAAGCCACGGATGTGGAAAATCCGGTCTATGCGGTGCGACAGATCACCGGGAAGACCGGGCTGACGCTCACGCTGAACAGTGCGTTACCGCAGACGTTCGCGGCGGGTTCGCTGGTGTGGCCATTGCTCTTTGGCAAGCCGGAGGCGGAGGATCAATCTCTGGTCACCACGCGCCAGGGCTTCACCGGGTTTCGTCTGATGGAACTGACCGGGTCCACGCGCAGCAGTGCGGCGAGTGCGCCCACGTATCTTTCACGACCAATCTTCACCACGCCCATCAACTGGACCGACGGCGCGAGCCAGCGGTTGAGTTACGATCTGCGCGAGCTGTCGATCGGTTTCGGTGCAGAGGTGTTCGCACCGTTGCAGAGTCATGTGGTGCATGGGTTTGAGTTCAGCGTGCAGTTGAACACGGAGGCGGAGATTCTGGAGTTGGAGAATTTTTTCGCGGCATTGCACGGGCGTTTGCATGGCTTCTGGTTGCCCGCGCCGACGGAGGCGGTGGATATCGTGAGCGGAATCAGTGCGACGCAGTTCGATATCGCGGGACAAGGCTTCACGGATACGTGGAACGAACATCCGGCGGTGCATCTGTGGTTCACCACCGCGGCAGGAGTGAGTGCGGCGGCGAAGATCCTCAGTGTCGCGGACAATGGCAACAGCACGGAGCGCGTGACGCTGGAGAGCGCGCTGCCGTTCACGCCGGATGCGACGACGATGGTGAGCCGGTTGCATTACGTGCGGCTCACGGATGATGAAGAGAACGCCGATTTCCTCGCGGAGTGGTTTGAGCAGCGTTCCCTGCAAGTGCTGGAGCTGCCCACGGAATATGCAGAGGCAGAGACGGGCGAGCAACCGGTGTATCTGTATCATATCTGGATCGAGACGAGTCCGGCGCAGCATTGGTATTACACAAGTTTTGCAAGCGACATCATCTCCAACGGACAGACGTACACAGCGAAAGCGATCACGCACGGCAGCGTGAAGGCGAGCATTGAAGGTTCCACGGACAAGTTGACCCTGGAGTCCGTGCATGAAGCGGGGCATCCACTGCTCTTCGGATTTCCTTTCCCACCGTCCCGTCCCATCCAGGTCCGCGTGAACGAGGTCACTTATGGCGCGCCGGATACGGTCACCATCCTTTTCACCGGCCAGGTGGAAGAGGTGTTGCGCCGGGGAAAACAAGTCAGTGCGGAATGCGTTTCCATCCTGGATCTCGATACGCAGCGTCTGCCCGACGCCTTGATCGGGCCGCGCTGTGCGTATCAGGTTTACGATGCGAATTGCGGGGCGGTCCGGGATGATTTTAAGCACACCGCCACACTCACCACGATCGTGAGTGAACGGGTGATCCAAGTGACGCATGCGACGGCATTCGAGGAGGTGAAGGCCCAGCAATACACCTTTGGCTGGCTGGAGACGGGGACGGGGGCCGAGCTCGAGATCCGCTCAATACTCGCTGATACGGTAGTCTCGGAGACTGTCCGCCAACTCACCCTGGACCTGCCCCTGCAACATGCGCAAGTGGGAGACGCGATCACACTGCTGCCGGGATGCGATGGCAAGTGGCTGACATGCCGGACGAAATTCAAGACGTACAACTTTCTGGGCCATCCGTTCGTGCCAGCCAAGAATCCGACGCTGGCAGCAGTGGAACAACCCGTCAGCCAGGGAGGTAAGAAGTGAAACTGTTCTTCGACTCGGAGGAGCGGCAGGAGCAGTTGCGCCGCGTGGCGGGGCTGTGGCGGGGAACGCCGTTCATCCCGCATGCACATATCCGCGGCGCGGGTGTGGATTGCGTGCACCTGGCAGCGGAGATCTATCGGGAATGCGGTCACTTGCAGCAGTTCCGCCCCGGCAATTACACGATGGATGGCGGGTTCCACAATCCCATCAGCCAAGTGCTGAGCTGGTTGGAGCTGAGCCCGCATTTCCAACCGGGCACCCTGCCTGCGCGGCCGGGAGATCTCTTGTGCTTCCGTATCGGCAAGTGTGTGCATCACGTGGGCGTGGCCTTGAGCGGACGGCATTTCCTGCACGTGATGCGCGGTTCCACGGTGGTCATCGCCCGCATCGATGATCCTACCTGGAGCAAGCGTTTGACGGAAACCTATCAACCTATCGAATCATGAGCTTTGGCGGCAACTCTACCAAATCCCTGCCCGCGCCTCCGCAAAAGGCGCTCGGGCTGGACGAATCCCGCGCCTCGACCAATGAGCAGGCGCGGCCCCTCCCCTACTTCGCAGGCAAGACCCGGGTGGGCGTGACGTGGATCACGGATGCCTTTGATGTCCGGGCCGAGGCGGTGACCTCGAGCGCGGGCAAGGGGCAGACCACGGTCCGCGGTTACAATTATTACGCGAATCTCGCGGCGGTGGTCTGTCACGGTCCGGTGGATGCGCTCGAGAAGATTTACTTCAATGGCGATGTGGTCTGGGAAAGTGAGGACGGACCGCTGGAGCGCGAGGGGGACATCTACACGGACATCACGCTGGAGAATCATAGCAAGAACAACGCCCGCTTCTACTGGGGCGCGGCGGAGCAGGATCTGCGGCCGGACCTCATCGGCACGTTTCGTCCGCATCCACGTTACCCGCGGCAATGCGTCATCTATTTCAACAAGGTTTACTTCGGCTTCAACCAGACCAGCGCGCCGAATGTGGAACTGGTGATCGCCCGTTATCCATCATGGCCGTGGACGGGACTTGAGGATGCGCCGGAGGTGAACATCAATGGCGACTGCAACCCGGTTGCGATCATCTGCGAATTGCTGACCAATCCCATCTACGGCCTAGGGTGGCCGGTGGAGCAGCTCGACCAGACGGGCTTGCTGGCCGTGGCCGCCCAACTCGCGAGCGAGGAGATCGGCATCTCCCCGTACATAACCAAGCAGACCAGTGCGCGGCAATTGATCGCGCAGGTGTGCGAGTACTTCGACGGTTATCCGCTCATCACGCCCGCAGGGAAGTTCACGCTGGGTCTGATGCGGCCGCCGGTGGATGTGAATGCATTGCCGTTGATCGACGAATCCGTGCTGATCGAGGAGCCGGAGCTGGATACGGAAAGCTGGCGCGGGGTGAAGACGAAGACGTGGGTGAAATTCAATGACCGGACCCGCGACTACAAAGAAAACGCGTTCTCCTATCGCGCGCCGGGCGTGGCGCAGCTCTCCGGGGATAACACGCCGCAGACGCTTGAGCGCATGTGGGTGACGAATCCGCAAGTCGTGCAAAAACTCGCAGCTGCCGCGGGTCGTGCCGCTGCCCTGCCCGC
>CAZRGY010000466.1:0-3690 GCA_964599715.1 uncultured Verrucomicrobiota bacterium
TGGCCGAAGGCAAACGAGGCGTCTTGCATGTCTCGGCGAATTTCTCCGCCTCCGTCACCTTAGGGACGACCACGGTCAATCCGCCAGGCAACCAGCCTTCGGTCTTTATCGCCAGCTATCTTACGGCAGGGGATTTGGCCGGCGTGGCGACTGTATCCGGCGTTGGTGCCTGTTCGGCTTTGGATATGGCTATCACATCAGATGACGGTATTGCTTTGGCTGGATTGTCGACCGGTAATCTGAAGTATGAAGAGCAGACGTTGGCGACTGGTAACGTCGGGCTGGATGCCTTTACGCTGTTACTTGCACCTCCGTCTTTGCAGTTGGCTATCACTTCGCAGAGCGCGCAAGTGCGGTTGACTTATCCGGCTTACTTTTACGATGCCTCGATCTGGGAAAGCTCAACGCTTGTCAGTGACTCGTGGACACAGATCGGTTCAGCCTCGACGCTGATGGTGGGGGAGATGCAACAGGATGTTGGAGCGACGGCTGCCATGCGGTTCTATCAATTGCGCTGGCTGGCACCCTAAAAATAAGCCTCAGTTTTCTTCGGTCACAGCGACCCGCTGTTCTAAGTTGATCCTGCCTTCTGCTTCGGCTTGCGTCTCACAATGATAGACCGTGCGGAAGCAGGAGGGACAGAAGCGGATCATCCGGTCGCCGGTCTGCTCCAGTTTCTCCCAATCTTGTGGGCAGGTGGACGCATTTTCTGACGGACAGTTAACGATCTTGGTCATGGCGGAAGGTAGCGCAGATTGTCCGCGTCGCAACTCGATGGCGGTTTATTTCTCTGCGACTTCTGCAAGGTAGCTGGCGGTCAGGATCAGCCCTTGGTTCCGGAACTGGACCCAGAGCCGGTATCTGCCCGGTTGAGGGAAGGCATAGGGAAAACTGACTTCATTCGTGAACTTCGCTTCGGCCTTGTGCGTGTAATTAGTGGTGGCGGCCAAGAGTTCTTCATCCTTGGCTTTGGGGTTCTCACTACGGGCGGCGAGAATGGCTTGGCTGGCCATGGAAATGGTGCCGACCGGATGGGCGTGGATGAACACACTGCCATCATCGCGGCGGACGACCAGGTGGCCGCTCATACCGAGGTAGGGCTGCAATTCGGCTGGTTGGCCTTGGGCATCGCGCAGTTGAAAACGTAGCGAGACATCTTGGTTCGCGATGATTCTGGCCGGGCGCGCCCAGGTCATCGTGAGCCCGTTCATGAGCGGCGCGTCGTTGGCCGAAAGGGAAGGGGACGAGGTCTCGATATGCCAGGCGTCGTCCAGGTCCAGATCGCGTCGGTTTTCATCGACGTTCCCGGGTTGGACGAGCGCGACCGCGCAGACCGGATCGTTGGTGTTCACCCGAGATTGCGCCCAGCGTTTAGTCCAGTTGGCTGGTGCTGACGGCAGATCCACCTTGGTGTGGAGAGTGCGGGAGAGGCCGCTCTCATGGGAGATGTCGGCGTAGAGCTGGTAACTGCCTTCGGGCAGGGAAGGAAGCACGGCGGCGAATTTGCGCTCACCCAGCTTGTAGGGGTGCAGATGCGCGAACACATCCTGCGCGGGTTCGCGGATGAGGAAGAGATGGCTCCATTTGCCGTGATCCGGGATCAGCGGCGACCACTCGCGCCGGTGTCCATCGGGGATGTCGAAGGAGAAGTGCAGCACGGGGCGCTCATCCTCCACTTTCACGCTGGCATTGACCGGCCAGGCGCGGGAGATGCGGTTTTGGTAGTAGTCTTTGTCTTCGGCATTCCACCACGCATTGCCGCCGATGACCGCGGTGATGAGGAACACCGCTGCCGCGGTGCTCCAGAGCAGGCGCTTCTGGCGCAGGGCGGGTGACATGCTCTCCCCGGGTGGCTGCGTGCTCTCGGTGGCGGCCGCACCGATGATGGCGGTGAAGGTGATGAAGAGGACCACTCCCAAGCAAGCGAGGATGATGCCGAGGGCGCGTGGCATTTCGTTCCGCACCATGACCACCGAATTCACCGGAATGACTACCTCGCCCGGGCCGTTCACGGTTTCGAGTTCCACATGGATGCTGTAGGCACCACGTTTCATCAACCACGTGGATACGGCGTAGAGGTCCGTTTCCCCGCGCACGAGTACGGCTTCATCGGGCTGGGGAGCGCCTTTCTTGCCAGCCTCGCCATACACTGTGCGGACAGCGATTTTCCGGACGTCCTGGCGGTCAGCACGGATGGTGATCTCCGCGAGGCCGGGGATGACGCCGGGCGGCTTGATGATCACGCGGACCGGGACCCCCGCCGCTGTGCCTTCGTAAAAAACATTTGGACTGCCGACATGCGCCCAGGAAACCTGCGCAAGGGAGCAGAGACAAAGTATGAAGAAGATGCGCGTGAACTTCATCATGGCGTGGACTCAGCGACGAACCTTAGTCATCCAGCCGCCCACGCCCAAACCGACGCGGGTGGAGACCAAGGCCAAGGCGAAGGAGATCAACAACACCTTCAGGTTGACGGAGTTCTCGGGCGACACCCAGAACTTGTAACGCCAGTCGCCGCGCGTGCTGTAATATGGGAATTGCTGGTTGCCGGCAAAAAAGGCGCTCTGCTCGGCAGCCGGACTGATAAGGAATTCCGAGAAGTACCATTGGGCGGGCAGCAGGATGACAAGATAGACCGCGGCCATGGCGCCGGCCAACTGCCAGAGCGGGTAGGGTTTCTTCTCCCATTGGCGGTAAATCAAATCCATCGCGATGGCGGGCAGGATGAGCAGCAGCGGCCATGAGGGCGGCACCATGTGCGTGACCTCGCGATAGATGGGGGCGAGCTTGGGTTCACCGGGGAAGAGCGGCAGCAACCAGATCATCGCCAGTTGGATGCCCATGTAGGTCAACGCCACCAGACTGCACGCCCATGGATGCCGGGCCGAACGACGGATGCAGGCCAGCAAGATGGGATACTGCCAAGCGCAGATGTAGAAAAAATCCGCCGAGCGCATCTGGTTCGGCTGGCTTTTTTCCGTAAGGAAAATGGTGAGCATACAGAGCATCACTCCGGCGGTTAGCTGGAAGAAGATGCCAGCCAGTTTGCTATCCTTGCCGGCCAGCCGGTTTTGCCACGAAAGCATCTGCAACAGCACACCGAAAGCGACGGCATACATGCCCAGTGCCAGCAGGGTATGGGGCGGGCTGAGAATCTTGACGTCCAGCCCGTAGGCATTATGCCACCAGTCATCGAAGGGCGCGGACGTAAGCATACCGATGGAGCCCCAGATGGTGAGCCATGCGCCGATGGGGGCACGCAGACCAAGGACGGAGACGGACTGGGCCTTCACCTCAGGTGAACCAAAGAAATGCGTCCGCAAGGCGATCCAGCCGGATACCATCCCGGGCACAGCCCCGCCGATATAGATGACGAGATGGGCTGGCGTCCAAAAGGTGTCCCGCCCGATGGTGGAGTGCCAAGAGATGTCCCACAGCACACCGATGGGGATGCAGAAGACGCTGAAGACCAGCAACCAGGCGAGCTTGGGAAGGCGGCTATCTGCCACTGCCGCCCTTGGTAAACTGGCGGATTCTGCCTTGATGCTGCTGGCAGGTTGGAGCGTGGCATCCATATCCGCTAACCTTAAGGGGTCTTGTATCTGGCTGGAAAGTCAGATTCTGGCATCCACTCCGGCAGATCTTTGATGCTGTCGCGGGCGGCTTGCGAGGTCGGCACTTTCCAAGCTT
>CAZRGY010000467.1:0-3652 GCA_964599715.1 uncultured Verrucomicrobiota bacterium
TCCAGCCTGCCCGGGATCATCAAGTAGCGTCCGTCTGGGAAGCTGCCGCCGCCCATCGACGAATTCCCCTCGCGCATGTGCTTCTTACCCAGCAGGAGCGAACCAATCGCCTTACCACCTTGTCCTTTGAACTCCACCAGCAGGCCAGATTTATCACCCTTCTCCGGCATCAGCAAATCCAGACGACCAAGCTGCGACTCGCCCACCGTAGGTTGCTGCACCGGCTTCAGCTCCCAGACCTTCTTCAGGAAACTGCTGATCTCATCGAAGTTGGCCGGATAATTATTGCGCTCCTTCACCGTCCAGCGCTCATCCTTCCTGACCAGCGTAAGCGAGGCATCCTTGTCCTTCAGCGCTATCTCGGTCACATCGTTCAGTGGAAAATCCTTCAGCACGGTTCCGCCGGCGGATTCCTCGCCTGACTTCCACGCTGTTGTCTTGTTGTTCTTTAGGACAATAGCCAGACCGCCGACCACAGCGACCAGCACCACCAATACTATGAATTGCTTGCGGTTCATCTTGCTGCCGTACGTTTCCGTTTGATCAAGAACAGGCTGATGCCGAACAGCGCCACCAAGAGCGGCATGCCGGCAATGTTGGCCAGTTTCAGTTTGAATTCGAGCGCATCGATATCACGACGCAGTTTCTTGCGCTCTTCCTTGAGCTGCTTGTTGATCTCCGTCTCTTTCTTGCGGAATTCTTGGATCTCCTGTTGCTGCTCTGCGGAAAGAATCAATCGTTGTTGTCCCTTTTCCTTCTTCTGCTGGAGTTCGTTCAGTTTGCGCTGGGCATCGGCCAGGCTTGCTTCCAACTCCTTGATCTTGCTCTGGAAGCGTTCGTTCGCATCCGCCTCCATCTTGTTCATCACCGTGAATGGACGGCTCAAACTCGCCCGGCTGCGCACATTGATGAGATTGCTGTCACCGGCGAACTGCTCCACCATGCCCTGCAGGAGGCTAAGATTACCGCTCACCGGCGTCATGATCCGCTGGCCGAAGAAGTTCTGTACCTGCACGCAGAATTGGTCGAAGAGCCAGTCCACATCCGCCACCAGCAGCACGGCGTTTTCCGTCTTGGATTCTTTCAAAGATTCCTCCGGCTTGGCTTCGGGTTTCTTCTCCTCATCCGGCGTGGCTGGTGCCTCATCCTTCGGTTTGCCATCCGGAAAAGCCGTCTTGAACTTGCCCGTCAACCGGATGACCACTGGCAATTCTTTGCCGCCGGATTTGAAATCTTTCACGATGCTATCACCGGACATCTGGGCGATGAATCCCTCCACCATCTGTGAGTTGGAGGAACTCTTGACCAACACCGTCTCCTTCAATCCCGCTGCCGGAGTTCCACCGAACGCGCCTGAGAACGGAATAAGCAGATTATCCAGCGGCTCCGTGAGCACATCGTCCTTGTTAAGCGCTTCTTCTGTCAGAGAAAGGAATGTCGGGTTCGATTGCGGCTGACCATTCCGGCCGCGCAATTGCGTGGTGAAATTCATATCCGCGATCACCTTGCCGGGCTCCATCGTCACGCCCCAAGCGGCAAAGAGTTTATCCAACGAGGAACTGCCCGGCATGCTGCCCATCATCGGGTTACTGCCGCCTTGGCTGTCGATGATGGCACTCGGATCAGCGAGCACGATCAGCTTGCCGCCACGCAACACATACTGGTCGATGGCATACTGGGTCTTGTCAGAGAGCCCCTTAGGATGCATCACCAGCAGCACCTTATACTTGTCATCAATCTTCTCCACTGTGGTCTCCACCTGCTCCACATTGAAATCCTGTTTCAATTCGCTGATGAAGACCCAAGGTTCCTGCTGCTGTTGACGCCCCATCTGGGCCATCATCGGATTGAACGGAGTGCCAAACACCGGCAGGCTGCTCATCACCCCGATGACCGGCTTCTCTTCCATCAAGACGCCCGAGATGGCGCGCGACAGGTCATACTCCAACAGCCGTTCACGGCTCGGAGAAAGAAACGGCAACGCCACCTTCTGGCCGACGAACTCGATCGCCAATCCTAGATATATCTGGTCACCCGTCTGCAACATCTGCCCATCCACCCCATCCAGATTAGCCGAGTCTTCGGCATCCGAATCCGGCTGCGGGTCCAGCTTCTTGATCAACAGTTTCTTGCCCGCATATTGCTGGTATTCCGAGAGCAGGTCTTCCACGCGTTGCGCGTAGGATTTAAGCTGCATGGGCATCTCCTTTTCACCGCGCGTGCAGTAAAAACGTATCTCCACCTGCCCATCGATCTTCTTGAGTATCTCTTTGCTCCCATCGGAGAGCGTGTAGAGCTTCTCCTTGGTCAGGTCGATGCGTTGCTTGCCCAGCGCGGCGATGTAATTGAACCCGACCAGAATGACGAACATGGCAGCCACACCAGCCACCGAGAAAAACAATGTTTCGAGCTTCCTATTTTTCATGTGACTCCTTTTAGCCCGCGCGATGACTCCGGATGATGACGCCGGTGGTGAAGAGTGAGAACCCGATCACCGACAGGAAGAACAGCACATCGCGCGAATCGATCACGCCTCGCTGCAGACTTTCGAAATGCGGCATCACACTGAAAGCCGCCACTCCCTCCACCAGCCAGTTCGGCGCGCCCCACCCGATGAAGAAATTGGTCACCGGAGGCCAGCCCGCCAAGATAAGGAACAGGCAAATCACTACCGACAGGATGAAACTGACCACTTGGTTCCGGGTCATGGCTGAAGTCATGCAACCGATCGCCAGATAGGCGCCCGCCAGCAACAGACCGCCGACATAACCGCAGAAAATCACTCCATTATCAGGTGCGCCCAGATAGTTGACCGTCAGCACCACCGGGAAAGTCAGTCCCAAGGTCAGTCCCAAGAACAACCAGGAAGCAAGGAACTTCCCGGCGATCGCCTGCCAAGCCGTGACCGGCATGGTTAGGAGCAACTCGATTGTGCCGAGGCGTCTTTCCTCTGACCACAACCGCATCGCCACCGGCGGGATCAAGACCAGAAACAACCAAGGCAACCACATGAAGAATGCTCCCAATGAAGCCTCTCTCCGCTCCAAAAAGCCACCGATCATGAACGTGAAGAAACCGGCCAATCCCAAAAACTTCACGATGAAAACATACGCCACTGGTGAACCGAAATAGCCGTTCAACTCCCGCTTGGCGATGGTCCAGATATGTCGCAAGGCCATGCTCATTTCGCACCCTCCTTAACCGTGTCAGGCAATGTGATGCTGCGGAACACCTCATCCAACCTGCCTTCCTCCGTATGCAACTCTTCCATCTTCCAATTCTCCTTTATCACCGCCTCCGCCACGCTACGAGCCAGTTCGCCATTGGTCCCGGCATCCTTGGATTGGACACGCACCTCCACCAAAGGACCTTCTTCGCGTAGCAAAATCGTCTTCTTGGCCAAAGGTAGTGTGGAAAGTTTCTGCGTCACCAAACCAGAAGCAGTTCCGCGCACCCGCAATCTGACCGACCCGGCCACCTCGGATTTCGCTTTCAGTTCGGCTGGCGTCCCATTGGCCACGATCTGGCCACGGTCAATGATCACCGCCCGGGAACAAACTGCTTCCACCTCTTCCAAGATGTGCGTGGAGAAGATGATCGCCTTCTTCTCACCCATGCGTCGGATGATGTTCCGCACCTCGTGCTTCTGGTT
>CAZRGY010000468.1:0-3648 GCA_964599715.1 uncultured Verrucomicrobiota bacterium
CTGGTAATACTGAGTCTGCTCGCCGCAATCGTCCTTCAGCTGCAAGATCCACCGTTGGATGTCGTCGCGGCGCATGAAGTAATCAGGGCGTCGCTTGGCGACCGGCTTAAAGTGAATCATCTGCTTGTGACGTTTGACTAACGGTACCACAAAGCGTGGGTCCACATTCTCTCGGTACCAATTCAGGATCTGTCGCAGCATCCGGTACTCTTGCAGAAAGTATCGTCGTCCAGGGTTACTGGCCGTCGGGTGCTTGAGCAACCAATGAATCCAGTCATCGACCGATCGGTCGGTCAAGTCGACTAGCTTTACTTTCATCAGCGGAGAAGTCTCGATGTACTCGAGCGGCTTTTCCTTCGATTGCTGCGTTACGAGGCGCAATTGGACCAAGCGCTGTTCGCGAAACATCCTGACGACGTCGCCAACGGTACGCTCGACCATCTGCTGGTACCCTGATCCATGCGATGTAGCTTCGACATGGGCTTTGTCGTGCCATTTGATGGCGGCTGATCGAGTAGGAAAGCAACGTGAACGTATGCGCACGTTTTTGTCCCATACTTCTGCCTCATAATGAACTTTGCGCGAACCATCGCGCAGTTTTCGGGATCGCTTAATAATCGTCATGGTCTAACCTCCTGTGCGGCTAGCCACGAAACAATGCTCTGCCGAAGAAACATGGTGCGCCCATGGATGGAGAGAAAAGGAATTTCTCGACGTGCCACCCAGTTGCGAATGGTCTTCGGAGAGCGACCAAGCGATTCCGCTAAATCCTCTAAAGATATAACCCCTAGGTTGTCAAAGAGCTCAGGTGCATGGGTTTGGGGCCTTGGACCTGTGGGATCTTTATACGCCAGTCGGACGATGTTGGGAAGTGGCGGCTGCGGCCCGTGGGCCGCGGCTTTCAGGTTATTTCGGGTAGCCTTATGCATCATTCAACGATCCTAACTCTGAGGGTCCCTCACGGGTGCCGCTGGCTCGCGCGGCTTGCACCGCGCGCTCTAGAAGGCGGCGGGCGTCGTCGTTGCTAAGCTTGCGCTCGCGCACGGTTTGGGTCACCCAGGCCAGAGATTCGGCGAGGGAGAAGTGGCGCTCTTGGACTTCCTTAATCTCTTTGATGCCGAGTTGGTCCGGAGCCCGATCGAGCATCCACGAGATGAGATCGGCTCGGTGCGGTGGATTGCCAAAAAGCGGCTCTTGTAACTGGTCGCGCCAACCATCAAGCTTGGCCTTCTGGCTGATCGTTAGGTTTAATCGATAAAGAGTTGTGTCCTGTGGTTTCATGAATCACTCCTTGCCGATCGAAAGATTCCAAGTTGGTTCGTCTTCAATCACCAGCACTTCGTGCCCGCGAATGTATTGTCGTCCCTCGATGCGGTCGGGGATCCAGATGCGGCGAACCTTGGCCGGCCGCAGGCCGGGGAGTGGTGGAGAGGTACGGGAGTCGCGTCCATCATTTGCCGATCCTGGTGCCATGTTGTGGGCGTTGCCTATTGCCCCACCGCGCGCGGCTGAGGCTTCACTCATCACCGGCTGGTGATGAATATGATGGGCCGTGAAGGCACCGAGCGCTGCTCCCACCGCCGCGCCATTGCGGGCGCAGCGCTGTTGATCCATGCACGATGAATTCATGGATCCCAGTGTGAGCCCGATACTGGCCCCAATGACCGAGCCAAGGGACATGCTCTTCATTGGGGTGGAGCAACTGCTGGTGGTGAAGATGGATGTGAGGAAGAGGATGATAGGTATGACATGCATGGTTGAGCTCCTGTTTTTGTCTTTTTTCTGTCGGGTGCGTGAATATGGGTGTGTGGGTATAGGATTTACAAAGACGCCACTTGGCGGGCAGCGCCGTATCGTTGGGAATCCAAGGGAAATTTGCGGTTTCCCAGATTGCGAAGGGGGCGGAGGATTCTGTCGTTGTTCTGCCCCTCTGGATTCAGGAGTTCGGCTAGTGTCCAGGCACCATCAATAGGGGTGTTCATGGTTGCCGCCCAACCTTTGTTGATGACATCGTCCAGCTTGATGATGGTATGCCAGGCGCCCGCTCTCTGGTGTTCGCTCGTTTGAAACTGAGTCACTCGCTTTATCACCGACGGGTGTTGAACAACCCAAATCACCGCATCCACGTCACGACTCCAGGCATAGGAGGCGAGGATCTCGTTGAACCAAGCCTGGCTCTTCGGAAACAACTCGACTTCAAGAGCGATCACGCGACTACGCTCGGCCCAACCGCGAAACCAGTATCCGTCGGGACGACGTGATTGCAGGCGTGGCACCCATTCGTCCCAGGATTCCGGTCGGCAGCACTTCAGTTGTTGCTCTGAAATCAATTCGGCTCCGTCCGGCAAATGATCTAGCCACCCTTCGAAATGGAGTCCGGCGGCAATCAGATCATGCAGCGGTGAGTCTGGCTGGAAGGCTTCCAAAGTAAGTCCGGGTACGCGATCCTTGATGGTTCGAAAGCCCTTGGCTGTGAGTTGCCAGTAGGTCAATGCGGTATCGGCCGTACATCGCCGCTGGATGTAACTAAACGCGGCGAGTTCACGCAGGCGCTCGTAAGAGGTCTTTGGCGAACGCTTCGCAAAGAAGCCGTCGTGCAGAACTTGGGTGCTGCTAACCTTCCAACGCCACAGCCACTCCAACAATGGTAGGTCGCGATTGGGATTGAGCTGAATCGATCGGCAACGCATATTTCAATCTCCCTTGACCATGGTGAGCGATCGTCCGGATCCCGACGTGGGGGTCACGGGTTTCGGCGGCGGTTCCGCTGGCGGTGGTGACTTCGGAGGTGGCGGAGGCGGCGACTCTGGCGATGGAGGCGAGGGTGGTGATGGTAAAATCTCGGTCAACCGAGGGAAATCCTTCAGCAGCTGTGTCGACTGCGCAATGTCGAGAAAGGGTGTTTGCACTTCGACGGTGCGCAATCCCGATTGATAGATAGCCCGCCCTGGAATCGCCGGCAGATCAAAAGCGCGCTTAGAGCTAAGCACGACCATGCTGGAGGTAATATCGGGCATCTGAAAGCATAGGCGCCCAGGCATGTTGGCTTTGACCTGCGTGTCCACTGCTTTGGCATCGGGTCGTTGGGTCGCAAGCACCAAGTGCAGTCCGGCGGCACGACCCAGACGCGCAATGCGACTGATGGCACTCCGTGCTTCGAAACACACGCGGCTGTCGATGTCGGGCGAGATGAGCATCAGCTCGGCGATCTCGTCGACCACAATAACGATGCGCGCCATGGGCTCTAGCTTCTTTTCGCTGGTCTTTGCCCGTCGATTGTAGGAGTCGATGTCTTTGCATTTGTGACTCTTGATGTCGGTAAGTCGGCGGGTCAGATCCTGCGACAATCGACGCAGCCTTTCGGCAGCGCCCTGCGGATCGCTGATCACCGAAACACCTTTGAGGCCCTCAAAGATTTGAAACTCCAGACCGGCCTTCAGATCGATCAAGACCATTTCATCGTTCGGCGAAGTGAGCAGCCTGGTGGTAATCAACTGTCGGAGGAAGGTCGACTTACCGCCACCCGTTTGACCTGCAACCAGGAGGTGGGGGGTATCGAGCAGACTTTCCGTCACGCGTTCCCCGCGCGTCTCGCCGATCCAGATGCGCTGGGGATCGGTCATCACATCCCGCTGGTATGTGACCTTC
>CAZRGY010000469.1:0-3647 GCA_964599715.1 uncultured Verrucomicrobiota bacterium
GACGAGTTCCTTGGTGGGCAGATGCTGCTCCACCCTGCCGTTGTTCAGGATACAGATATGATCGGAGAATTTCTCCGCGAGATCAATCAGTTGGGTGGTGTAGATGACGGTTTTTCCTGCCGCCGCCGCCGCCCTGGCTGCGCGTCTGAATGTGATGATTCCCTGGGGGTCCATGCCGGAGGCAAACGGCTCATCCAGGAGCCATAGATCAGGCTGGATTGCCAGCAGGAGGCAGAGACCAACTTTGTAAAATTGCCCGCGCGAGAGCGTATCCGCCCGCTTGTCGATCAATGCGAGCATGTCCAGATCCTCCAGCAATTGGCCCACGTGCTGGCTCATGCCCGGGCGGGTGTCCACCTCGTACAGATGCAAGATGCGACTGAGATTCCGGTTGACGGTTTGGTCCTCGAACAAGGCGGGTGTGTCCGGCAGGAAATAAAAGCGGCGGCGCAGATCCATGCGGTCGCGTACCAACGGTTCGTCCGCCAGGGTGACCATTCCTTGGTCCGGCACGGTGAGTCCGGCCAGACAACGCAACAGGCTGGTCTTGCCGGCGCCGTTCAGGCCGACCACGCAGGTGATCTGGCCGGGTAAAATATCTACGCTGACGTCATCCAAGGCTTTGAGAGAGCCGTACTGCTTGGTCACGTTCACCAGCTTTGCTTCCATGGGTTGATCCTTGGTTGAATGGCTGAAATTGACTGTGCGTTGCTTCCCTGATGTTTTTCAGATTACCGCAGTGATTATTGGCGTGCAATGGTTTCTCGAGAGGCAATGAGTTTACGGGAAGAAGCAGGTTGATTCAGGAGCGTGAGGAACTAGAATGGGTGGCATGCAGACCCCGTTCCGTTTTACACGTTGGCTGATGCTTGTGCTGGGCTTGATGATAGCTAGCGCGCTGGATGCTTCAGCCGCAGCCAAGTCCCCGAACTTTGTGGTGATCTTCACGGATGACCTGGGGTATGGCGATCTGGGTTGTTATGGGCATCCTACGATCCGCACGCCGCACTTGGACCGGATGGCGGCGGAGGGGATGCGGTTCACGGATTTTTATGCTTCGGCCCCGGTATGCACGCCGAGCCGGGCTGGTTTGTTGACAGGACGTCTCGCGGTGCGCAGCGGCATGGCGAGTGCCAAGCGCCGGGTGTTGTTCCCGAATTCCGTAGGCGGTTTACCGGCTGAGGAAATCACCATCGCCAAGGCGCTGAAGGTGAAGGGCTACGCGACGGCGGCTGTGGGCAAGTGGCATCTGGGCCATCTGCCGCAATATCTGCCGACGAGCCACGGGTTCGACTCTTATTTCGGCATTCCGTACAGCAACGACATGGACCGTGACAACACCAAGGGGCCGAAAGGACGCGAGGCGTTCAAGGAGCCGAAGAGCGAGTATTGGAACGTGCCCTTGCTGCGTAACGAGAAGGAGGTTGAGCGACCGACGGACCAGAACACGATCACGAAGCGCTACACACAAGAATCGGTGCGTTTCATCAAGGCGAACAAGGACAAACCGTTCTTCCTGTATCTCGCGCATAACCTGCCACACGTGCCGCTCTTCGTGGGTAAGGAACATCGCGGCACCAGCCGCCGGGGTTTGTATGGCGATGTGATCGAGGAGATCGATTGGTCGGTGGGGCAAATCCTGGAGACGCTCCGCAAAGAAAAGCTGGCGGACAATACGCTGGTGTTCTTCACGAGCGACAACGGGCCGTGGCTCATCTTCAACGATCATGGCGGCTCGGCAGGATTGCTGCGTGAGGGCAAGGGAAGCACTTGGGATGGCGGCCAACGAGTGCCGGGTATTGCCTGGTGGCCGGGCAAGATACCTGCCGGTCAGGTGGAAGGCAGCATAGCGAGCACGCTGGATCTGTTCCCGACCTTCATCAAGCTGGCGGGCGTGGAGCTGCCGAAGGACCGTGTATACGATGGCGTGGATATGGGGCCGCTCCTGTTCGGCAAGGGCAAAGGGAATCGCGATTTCTTCCCGTACTATCGTGATGTGGAAGTGTATGCCGCAAGACTGGGCCAGTATAAAGCGCATTTCGCCACCAAGTCGGCATATGGCAAAGACCCGGTGTTGCGTCCGGAAATCCCGGAGTTGTATGACATGGGGGTGGACCCAGGCGAACTGCTGAACATCGCCAAGGAGCATCCCGAAGTGATCGAGAGGATCCGTGAACTGGTGAAGCAGCATGAGGCGAGCATCAAGCCGGTGGAGAACCAACTTGAGAAGCAGTAAGGTTGATTGAAAGAGTCCGCCGGTTTAAGCGTCCAATACGGATAACGATATGATGAATCATTCGATGAAGAAATTTTTGCGACGGGTGTTTGTGCTCTGTGCGACGCTGAGTTTGCTGGCTCTGCCAGTGATGGCGCAGGAAAAGGCGGCGAAAGCGCCCGAGTGGCAATCACTCTTTGACGGCAAGACTTTGAAAGGGTGGAAGCCGGCGGATTTTGCAGGGGGTGGCGCGGTGGAGGTGACCAATGGCACGTTGCATGTGGGCATGGGGGAGAGCTTGAGCGGGCTGACTTTCACGAACAAGGTGCCCGAGACGAACTACGAGGTGGAGGTGGAAGGGAAGAAAATCCAAGGGTCGGATTTCTTCTGCGCGCTGACGTTTCCGGTGGGCAAGGAGCACTGCACTTTTGTGATGGGTGGCTGGGGCGGCGCGGTGGTGGGTATCTCCAGCATCGATCAGATGGATGCCTCGGAGAACGAGACGACCAAGTACATGAAATTCGAGAAAGATCATTGGTACAAGATCCGCGTGCGGGTGACGCCGAAGAAGATCGAGGCGTGGATCGATGAGGAAAAGCTCGCTGATGTGGAACTGGAGGGCCGGAAGATCAGTATGCGCCCCGGTGATATCGAGCAGAATGTGCCGTTTGGTATCGCGACGTATCAGACGCAATCTGCTTTCAAGAGCATCAAGATCCGCACGCTAGGGAAGTGATTTAAGCAAACCAGCCAGAGCCTTCTCACTTCGGTTACTACTTTTTCGCGCCCCATTCATTGAGGGCGCGTTCATTCGATGAAGGGATGGCGGCAGTGCCCAATTGTTCCAACGCTTCCCCGACCAGATAGAGCGAGCCGGTGATGAGGCGAAAGTGCCGATCCGATGAGGCGGCCAGAGCTTGGGCAAGGCTGTCGTGGAGGTGAATCAAAACGCAGGGGTTGGCCATCTGGCAAACCGCAGCGAGCTCAACTGGAGCAATGGTGCGCTGGCTTGTGACAGGGACAAGGTGTATCTCCGAGACCAAGGGCGCGATCAGCGTACACATCGCCCGCCAGTCTTTATCAGCCAGCACGCCCATGAGGAGAACGGGCTTTTCATCAGCGAAATCTTGCTGCAACGATTCGCGTAACAGCGTCATGCCATTGGCATTGTGCGCGCCATCGATGAGGATGCGCTGGCCGCTGGCGAGAGTCACGAGTTGCAAGCGGCCCGGCCAATGCACGGTGGCGAAACCTTGAATCAGGGCATCGTCCGTGACTGGGAGTTGAGAACGCATTTCTTGAACGACAGCAAGTGCCAGCGCGGCATTCTCCTGTTGGTGTTTTCCCCTCAGGGAAAGCCGATAAGGAAAGGCGGCGGTGTCGGCCGCGTTGACGATTCGCAATGGAGCATTCTTTTCGGTGGCAACCTGTT
>CAZRGY010000470.1:0-3643 GCA_964599715.1 uncultured Verrucomicrobiota bacterium
GGACTCTGGTATTTCCCATCCGGGATCAACTCACGCTTAAATGCTCGACGACGACGTGACATACAAAAAATTCCTTAATTACTTGGCTGCGGTCTTCGGCGCCTTCGGACGCTTGACACCATACTTCGAACGGCTCACCCGGCGCTTCTCCACCCCGTTGGCGTCCAATGCGCCACGCACGATGTGGTAACGCACACCCGGCAAATCCTTAACACGACCACCGCGCACCAGCACGATCGAGTGCTCCTGCAAGTTATGGCCTTCATCCGGAATGTAGGCGATCACTTCGTACCCGTTAGTCAGGCGCACTTTGGCCACCTTCCGCATCGCCGAGTTCGGCTTTTTGGGCGTGCGGGTCATCACCTGCAGGCAGACACCACGCCGGAACGGCGAGTTCTCCAAAGCCGGTGATTTCGACTTCACTTTAATCTTATTGCGTCCTTTTCGGACCAGTTGGTTGATCGTCGGCATTCCGTAGATCCTATCTATTGCACTTTTCCGTCACCTATTGGGAAACGGAGTGCGGAGGTTAGCAAAACAGTTTTTGGTTGCAACTAGTATTTGAAAAATTTTTGATATTTTTCACTAATTTTTAATTAGACAGAAAATCCCGGCTAAAAACCGGGATTTTCTTGTCCCATATTCTTAGATCGCCAGCGGTTGTTCTTCCTCTGGCGGAAGCTCTTCCATCGGCGGCAGCTCCACGAGCGGCTTCAACACCAGCTTGCGGTGCAGGTCGAAGCCTGAACCGGCCGGGATGATATGGCCCATGATGACATTTTCCTTGAAGCCACGCAGCGTGTCCTTCTTGCCCATCGTGGCGGCCTCTGTAAGCACCCGGGTGGTGTCTTGGAATGAGGCGGCGCTCAGGAACGATTCCGTCTCCAAAGACGCCTTGGTGATGCCCAAGAGCACCGGCGTGGCCTCAGCGGGCTTGCCACCCATCTTCTCCACGCGCTCGTTCTCGGCCTCGAAGACCAGACGGTCGATCTGCTCGCCCCACAGGAACAAGGTATCGCCCGGCTCCGTGATGCGCACTTTGCGCAGCATCTGGCGCACGATGATCTCGATGTGCTTGTCGTTGATCGTCACACCCTGGAGACGATAAACTTCCTGCACCTCGCTCACCAAGTGCTCCTGCAGCTCTTGAGGTCCGCAGACCTCGAGAATCTCGTGCGGCACCACCGGACCTTCGGTCAATTGCTGGCCCTTCTTCACGAAGTCGCCCTTGAACACGATGACGTGTTTGCCGATCGGGATGAGGTGTTCCTCTTCCAAAGCGGTGACCGGGTCTTTGATGACGATGCAGCGCTTGCCGCGGACACTCGCCCCGAAATCGACGATACCGTCGATCTTGGAGATCTCGGCCGCGTCCTTCGGACGGCGTGCTTCGAAGAGTTCGGCCACACGCGGCAGACCGCCGGTGATGTCCTTCGTCTTCGAGGTCTTGCGGGAAGTCTTGGCCAGCAAGGTACCGGCGACGATCGTGTCGCCTTCCGTGATCGCGATATGCGCCCCTGACGGGATCGCGTATTGCGCCACCGGCTCGCCCTTGTTGTCCATCACGAGCACCTGCGGATGCAGATCTTCCTTGTGATCGATGATCACCATGGATTCCTGACCCGTGGTTTCGTCCACTTCCTGCTTCATCGTGACACCCTCGATGATGTCGTGGAATTTCACGAGACCCGCCTTCTCCGAGAGAATCGGCACGTTGTACGGATCCCACATCGCCAGCGTGTCGCCCTTCTTGATGGCGTCGCCGTTGGCGAAGGAAACCACCGCACCGATGACGATGTTGTGGCTTTCCAGCTCACGACCGTCTTCACCGATGATGGCGATGGAACCGTTCTTGTTCAGCACGATGTTGTTGCCGTCTTCGAGCTGCACCGAGCGGATTTCCTGATACTTCACCGTTCCGTCGAACTTCACCTTGATGATCGGCTGGCGGAATTGACCGTGCGCCACACCACCAGTATGGAACGTACGCATCGTGAGCTGCGTTCCCGGCTCACCGATGGACTGTGCCGCCACGATACCGACTGCCTCGCCCAGCTTCACCAGCTGACCGGTGGCCAGGTTGCGGCCGTAGCAGTTGGCGCAGATGCCGTGCTTCGCTTCGCAGGTCAGCACAGAGCGCACCTTGATGCGGTCCAGACCGGCGACGTCCAAGGCCTTCGCCTTGATCTCGTCGATCTCGTCGTTGACACGGACAATGTAATTCTTCGGGCTCGAAGGGTCGTTGACATCTTCGGCGCTCACGCGACCGACGATACGCTCGCTCAGCTTCACGACGGTTTCTTCACCTTCGTAAACTGCCTGCACCCAGATGCCGTTACCCGTGCCGCAATCGATCTGCTGGATGATGACGTCCTGCGCCACATCCACCAGCTTGCGGGTCATGTAACCGGAGTCAGCGGTCTTGAGCGCCGTATCCGCCAGACCCTTACGGGCACCGTGCGTGGAGATGAAGTACTCCAACACGGACAGACCTTCACGGAAGTTGGACAAAATCGGCTTCTCGATGATGTCACCGGACGGCTTGGCCATAAGACCACGCACACCGGCGAGCTGACGCACCTGCGCCTTGTTACCACGAGCACCGGAGTCCACCATGAGGAAGACCGGGTTGTATTCGCGCTTGCCTTGATTGTGTTCGAAGGTGCGGAGCATCACGTTCGAGATCTGGTCCGTGCAATGCGTCCAGATGTCGACGATCTTGTTGTAGCGTTCGCCCGGGGTGATGACACCACGGCGATACTGCTTCTCCACTTCGGCGATCTGCTTCTGTGCGTCGTCGATCTCCTTGTGCTTCTCCTTCGGGATGATCATGTCATCGATACCGATGGAACAGCCGGATTTCGAAGCTTCACGGAAGCCAAGTTCCTTGAGCCTGTCGAGCATCACCACGGTCTTGTCGTGGCCACAATGCTTGTAGCAGTTCCAGATCAGGTCACCGATCTTGGACTTGCCCACCACAAAGTTCGCAAAACCCATCTCCGCCGGCCAGATCTCACTGAAGATCACGCGACCAACGGTGGTCTCGATCAGCTTCGAGCTTGCATCACCGAACAGTGTCTTCTTGCCGAGGTCCGGATTCAGCAGCTTCACGCGGTCATGCGTGCGCACTGCGCCATCCGCCAACGCGAAGAGCACTTCTTCCTTGGAGCCGAACAACATGGGCTTGCCCTTGTTGTTCTCCTTGTGCACGCGCGGCTCCGCCGTGAGGTAATACACACCCAGCGTGATGTCCTGCGTCGGCGTCATGATCGGCTTGCCGCTGGACGGGCTGAAGATGTTCAACGGAGCCATCATGAGCAGGCGCGCTTCCATCTGTGCTTCCACAGAGAGAGGAACGTGCACGGCCATCTGGTCGCCGTCGAAGTCAGCGTTGTAAGCGGTACAAACGAGCGGATGAATACGGATCGCCTCACCTTCGATGAGGGTCGGTTCAAACGCCTGGATGGAAAGACGGTGCAATGTTGGGGCGCGGTTCAGGAGAACCGGATGGCCCTTCGTCACTTCGTCCAAGATATCCCACACCTCAGGGGTCTGGCGTTCGATCATCTTCTTGGCCGAGCGGACCGTTTGCACATAGCCACGTTCCTTCAGCTTGCGGATGATGAACGGCTCAAACAGCACG
>CAZRGY010000471.1:0-3641 GCA_964599715.1 uncultured Verrucomicrobiota bacterium
TGCCTAGCAAACCAGTGAAGCTGCCCTTGGCCAGTTCAAAAGAAACGTCCGCTACAACGACACTCCGCCCATACCCGGCTTCCAGCCGGTCGAGTGAAAGTAATACGTTGGCAGACATGCCGTGAAGTATGGGACACGCCTCCCTCTCGTCCATTCAAAAGAATCTTTCCCCTAACAACTCTCAACACTCCACCCTCAACCGCCCTAAGCCGTCCGCCGCACCAGAAACACCGGGATGGCCCCGTATTTCTTGGCGAGTTGCTTCGTACCGACGTAATCGCAAGTGAAGGCCGAGATGCCTTCCGCTGCCGACAAGGCGGCGAACGCCTCGGACGCGTAGATCTGACCTTCCTCAGCGATCGGTTCGATGCGCGCCGTCCGGTTCACATGCGACCCGTTATAGGTCAGCTTGCGCAGCACCGGATCATAACACGTGAACACCGGTCCGGCGTTCAGCGCGATACGGATGTTCAGTTCCGGCAGATCATACTGGCTCCAATCGGTTCCGCGTACCAGATCCCGCATGTTCAGCGCGAAGATGCCGGCGTCTTCCACCCGGTCAAACACCGCGCACACGGCATCTCCCCAAGTATTTTGGTGGATGGGCGGTTGCTCCAGACTCTGCATCAGGTCAGCCACCTTGCCCAAAAAGTGATGCACAAAACCCGGGATCTGCACCTCAGTCAGCTTGGTGTAACCCACGATGTCCGTGAAGATCATCGCCTTGATCTCCTGCCCGGTGGCCATGGTCTCCCGGGTCGGTACCGCCGGAGCGGGAGCCGGTGCGACCACTACGGGCTGCTCATCCGCCGCCGGAGCCGGGACCGGTGGCAGGTAATCCGCCAGCGCCACGACCTCCACATGGGATTTCTGTTTGTTCTGCCAATAATCCACAAACGACTGTGTACCTCCGCGGCCATCACCAATCTTGCCATCCCAGACCACGATCGGCACCACGTCCATGCCGAGGAACCGGCTCTTCAAGATGGCCAGTCCGCTCAATGCCTGGTTGCAAAAATCATACGCTGCCCCGTCGTTCGCATCACCCAGTTCACTCAACACCGTGACGGTCGCGGCATTTTCGAGGATACGGTCAAACCGCTTGCCCCAGTCCGTTCCCTCCACGATATCGACACTCGCCGCTTTAAAATCTTCCTTCTTGAAAGGCAGCACGATGTTCACCTCACCACCTCGATTCAGCAAAGCCTCCGCAAAGATGATGTCACCACCGCACGCCAGTGAGGAGTACCCCACCTGCGCCTTTACCTGCTCCAGCCGTTTCACGATCTCCTGCCGTATCTGCGCCTCCAGACCGTGCGGAAACCGCGGCACCTTCCGCCCCGGCCGGTCAAACATATGCCCGGAGAAAACGGCGATGCGCGGCAGCGAGAAGCAATGGTCCATCTGGTGCGCATTGCCCGCGATGTACTCGGACAGCAGTCGCGCCTGCGAACGCGTCCGGCTCAACACCACAGAACTCACCCCGCCGATGCTTCCGCGTTTGTAATATTCCTCCGCCTTCGTCATGTCGCCGAGGATCAGGTAAGCCTCGGCCAAAGTGGCCTCCAGCCAGTAAGCTTCATCAGAATCGGGCCCCAAGGCAGCCAGCTTGCTCAGGCACATCTCCACTACCGCCCGGGCAATCTCCTGCGCCGCATCTTTCTCTCCGTAGATGAGCCCCATGGACGCCGCATTGATGCCTGTGTAGTAACCCGTGTTCCGCTTATACCCTTCCAGATACAATTCGTAACTCGTCTTGAGATGCTTCCGCTTTTCGTCCGGATCGGCCGCGAGCTGCCAGAAATCTTTGTGAGTACGCGCCAGGATGCCCAGCGTCTCTTCGTCCTTGTGACCGGACAGACGCAACTGTTCCAAGATCGCGTTCGCCCGCCGCGTCGCACCCGTGCGCGCCAGCGCCAATGCCTGCAACTGGATCAATCGCAGGTCCCCCGGGAAGGCCTGCAACCCCTCCTCCGCGATGTCGAACGCCACGAACGCTTCACCCAATTTCAACGCGTTATCCACCGCCCGCCGGTAAACCTGCACGTTCTGGAACCAGACCAGTTGGAGACGTTCCTCCCAGATGCGCCGTAATTCGGCGATAGTCAGCTTGGGATTCTTGAGCTTGTCGATGACCTCATTAGCCCGCTGCATCAGGTCATCACTTGCTACCAATGTCTCGCGGGCCGCCTTGTCCTTTTTGTAACCCAGCGAAATCAGCGTCTTGACCGTCTCCAGTGCCGTCTTGCGGTCATACTCCTTCTCATTCTCCGGGAGCTGCTCATACGGCACCAGCATGGGATGCTGTTTGAGATCGTCACTCCTTTCAGGACCAAACGACCACCCCTCTTTGACCCGCTGCTGCGCCCAAACATCATGAGCATTGGCCGCAAACAGCTCGGTCAGACGGATGATCTCGTCTGTCAGCTGGACCTTGCTCGTGTCGAGCGGTTTAGGAACATACGGCTCGTCCGCCATGATAATTTACTCCGGCCAAAAGTCTTCCCTCAATACTTCGTCCTGAACGGCTTCATTCTTGGCCCAACCAGTCCGTAGAATCAACGGCAAAGGCGGGCTTTATCGGCCTAACCCGCCTGCATCTCCCGTTCCGTCTTCAATCGCAACTGCCCACACGCGGCATCGATGTCATGCCCCTTCTCGCGGCGCAAGGTCGCCACCACATCCTGCTGCTCGAGCGCCGCCAAAAACGCCTCTTGCGCCTCCACCTCCGGACGCACCCATTCCAGCCCGTCCACCTTGTTGTAAGGGATGAGATTCACCTTCGCGTGGAGCCGCTTCGCCAAGGCCGCCAGCGGTTTCGTCTCGCTCAACATGTCGTTCACGCCCGCGATGAGGATGTACTCCAGCGTGATCATCTTGCTCTTGCGCTTCTGGTAGTAATCACATGCCCCCGCCAGCTCGGCCACCGGATACTTTTTGTTCACCGGCATGATACGGCTCCGCACTTCATCCGTCGCCCCGTGCAAGGAGATGGCCAAGCGGAACTGCTCCGGTTCATCCGCCAGTTTGCGTATCTGCGGTGCCAATCCGCTCGTGGAAATCGTGATCTTCCGCGCCCCGATACCCGCCCCCCAAGAAGCATTCAGCAAACGCAGCGCCTTCAGCAGATTGTCATAGTTCGAGAGCGGTTCGCCCATGCCCATGATGACGAGGTTGTTCACCACGCGTTCCGCCTTGGACGTGCCATCCACCGCCTCCATCTCCTCCGGCAACTCATCATGCCAACGCTCCGTGGCAATGATCTGCTCCACGATCTCATCCGGACGCAGGTTGCGCTTCCACCCCTCCAACCCGCTCGCGCAGAACTTGCACCCATACGCGCAACCCACTTGCGTGGAGACGCACAGCGTATGCCGGTCGCTCCGCTCGCCGTAGAGCGAGGGATTCGCCGGGATGAGCACGCTCTCGATGAGCGCCCCGTCCTGCAACTGCCACAAAAACTTCTGCGTCGTGTCCCGCGAACCCTGCTTCCGTGCGATCTTGTGCGTGTTCAGCGTGAACACCTCTGCCAGCTTCACCCGCAACGCCTTCGGCAGATTAGTCATCGCATCCCACGAAGGCGCGCGCCGCACATAGAGCCAGTTCAGCAACTGGTCCACGCGATACGCCGGCTCGCCCAA
>CAZRGY010000472.1:0-3623 GCA_964599715.1 uncultured Verrucomicrobiota bacterium
GCGATGTTCGACCGGCTCGACGCCATCGGTAAGAGCATGCTCGGCTTGACCATCCAATGCGCGCAATGCCACGACCACAAGTACGACCCCATCGCGCAATCGGAGTATTACCAGCTCTTCGCCTTCATCAATGACAGCGCCGAGGGCAGTATCAATGTCTACTCGCCCGCGCAGAACATGAAGCGCGCGCAGCTACTCGGCGAGATCGCGAAGCTGGAGGAAGACCTGAAGCATCGCACGCCGGATTGGGAAAAGAAGCTGGCCGCCTGGGAAGCGCAGACGAAAGCCAAAGCCCCGCAATGGACCGTGCTGCCGCTCAGCAATGCCGGTGATAACGCCCAGCGTTATTATGATTTCCCGGACGGCTCGCTCATGGGCTCCGGTTACGCCCCCACTCGCTTTACATCCGTCTTCACCAACACCGTGACCGCTACGGACATCCGTGCCTTCCGTCTCGAGATGATGACGGACAAGAACCTGCCTGCCCAAGGCCCCGGCCGCTCGGTGGAAGGTCTCTTCGCCCTCACGGAATTCAGAGTGGAAGCCGAAGACGCTGCGAATCCCGGCAAGAAAAAAGCGGTGAAGTTCGTGAAGGCAGTCGCCGATTACAGCAATGAACGGCAAACCCTGCCCGAGATCTACCAGGGCGGCTACAAGACGAATGAACTGCGCGTCACCGGCCCGATCAGCTACGCCATCGATGGTGACAACAAGACCGCTTGGGGCATCGATGCCGGTCCCGGCCAGCGCAATCAGGACCGCACCGCCTTCTTCATCGCGGAGGACAATGTCGCTTTCCCGAAAGGTACCAAGTTCACCGTGCAACTGGTGCAACAACACGGCGGCAAGAACAGCAACCAGAATCAGAACCTGAACGTAGGCAAGTTCCGCGTCTCGTTCACCGGTGAAATCAAAGAAGAGCCCGCGCCGTTGCCGAATCACATCGCGAAGATACTGGAGACACCACGCGAACAACGCACGCGCCTCCAGCAAGCCGACCTCTTCACCTACTGGCGTCAGCAGGTGCCCGAATGGCAGGCCACAAATGAACGCATCGCAGCTTTGTGGAAACAGCATCCCGACAGTACCACGCAGATGGTACTCCAGCGCATGGATGATCCGCGTGACACCTTCCTGCTCAAGCGCGGCGACATCATGAAGCCGGACCGCAAAGTGCAGCCCGGTGTGCCCGCAGTGCTGAATCCGCTCCCTAAGGATGCCGATGGTTCGCGCCTCACGCTTGCCCGCTGGCTGGTGGACCCGAAATCCCCCACGGCCGCCCGCTCCATCGTGAACCGCGTGTGGCAGACCTATTTCGGCATCGGCCTCGTGGAGACGAGCGAAGACCTCGGCGTGCAAGCACCCGCGCCGTCTCATCCCGAATTGCTCGATTGGCTTGCCGTAACCTTCATGAACGATGGATGGAGCCTGAAAAAGTTGCACCAGCTCATTGTCACCTCGGCCACGTATCGTCAGTCGTCAAAAGTCACGCCGGAGCTTTACACACTGGACCCGAACAACCGTTTGCTGGCCCGCGGCGCACGCTTCCGCGTGGAGGCCGAGCTGGTGCGCGATGTCGCGCTCACCGCCAGCGGCCTGCTGAATCCCAAGATCGGCGGCCCGAGCGTGTATCCGCCCATCCCGGAATTTCTCATCCTGCCACCGGCCAGCTACGGCGAGAAGGTTTGGGATGAAGAGAAGGGCGAGAACCGCTACCGCCGCTCGCTCTACACCTTCCGCTATCGCTCGGTGCCGTATCCAATCTTGCAAGCGTTCGATGCCCCGAACGGCGATTTCTCCTGCGTGCGGCGTGGTCGCTCGAACACGCCGTTGCAAGCACTCATGACCTTGAACGACCCCATCTCCATGGAGGCTGCCCAAGCCCTTGCCCGGCGCGTCTTGCGTGAAGGTGGTTCAACCGAAGTCAGCCGCCTCGAATACGCCTTCCGCTGCTGCGTCTCGCGCAAGCCCTCGACAGAGGAACTGAAAGAGCTCAAAACTTTGCTGGATAACCAGGTGGAACGCTTCAACGCCAAAGACGCCAAGCCCTTGGAATTGGCGGCCAGCGACGAGATCAAACTGCCTGCCGCCCCCAAGGACATCAGCGATGCCCGTCTGGCCGCATGGACGGCCGTCTCGCGCGTGCTGCTGAACCTGGACGAAACGATCACTAAGGAATAGCCGTATGAATTGCCAATCACATCTTTATCGCGGACAGGACCCACGGGCGATCAGCCGCCGTTGGTTCTTGCAGCAGTGCGGCGTAGGTCTGGGTTCCATCGCCTTGAACCAGCTCCTCGCTCCCAGTGCCAGCGCCATGAGTCAGGCGGATGCGACCAATCCCCTGTCCGTCCGTGCACCGCATTACGCGGCTAAAGCCAAACGCGTCATCTTTCTCTTCATGGCCGGTGCGCCGAGCCATCTCGAGTTGTTCGATAACAAACCGCAGCTCGCAAAATTTGACGGCACCCTGCCGCCCGCCGAGTTGCTTAAGGGGTATCGCTCCGCGTTCATCAACCCGGAGTCGAAGTTGCTCGGGCCGAAATTCAAGTTCGCAAAACATGGCCGCAGTGGTGCAGAGCTTTCCGAACTGCTGCCTTACACGGCGAAGATCGCGGACGACATCGCCATCGTGAAATCCATGGTCACGGATGCGTTCAACCACGCGCCCGGGCAGATCATGATGAACACGGGCTCACAGCAGTTCGGGCGTCCGAGCTTCGGTGCGTGGTCCTGCTACGGTCTCGGCAGTGAGGCGAATGACCTGCCGGGCTTTGTGGTCTTCAGCTCAGGCGATAAAGGCCCCAGCGGCGGCAGCTCCAATTACGGCAGCGGCTTCCTTCCCAGCGTCTATCAGGGCGTGCAGTTCCGGAACAGTGGCGAACCCGTCCTCTATCTGAACAACCCGAAGGGCGTGGATGAATCGTTGCAGCGTGAATCACTCGACACCTTGAACAAGTTGAACGGCATGCGCCTCGCCGCCACGGGTGACCCCGAGATCGCCACGCGCATCAGTTCCTTCGAGATGGCGTATCGCATGCAGCTCAGCGCGCCGGACGTCGTGGACATCGCAAAAGAGCCGCAGCACATCTTGGATATGTATGGCGCCGAGCCGGGCAAGGCTTCCTTCGCGAACAACTGTTTGCTGGCGCGTCGTCTTATCGAGCGTGGCGTGCGGTTCGTGGAGATCTTCCACGAGGCATGGGATCAGCACGGCAATCTCGTGAACGGTCTCAAGAAGAATTGCAAGAATACCGACCAGGCCAGCGCCGCGCTTGTGATGGATCTCAAACAACGCGGCTTGTTGGAGGACACCCTCGTCATCTGGGGTGGCGAATTCGGTCGCACGCCGATGGTGCAAGGTGGCAATGATGGTCGCGATCATCATCCGAACGCCTTCTCCATGTGGATGGCTGGCGGCGGCATCAAGCCGGGCATCACGCTTGGCGAATCCGACGAACTGGGCTTCAACGCTACGGTGGACAAGGTCCACGTGCATGACCTGCACGCCACCCTGCTGCACCTGCTCGGCTTCGATCACAAGAAGCTCACCTACCGCTTCCAAGGCCGCGACTTCCGTCTCACGGACGTCCACGGCGAGATCGTGACCAAGCTGCTGGCGT
>CAZRGY010000473.1:0-3619 GCA_964599715.1 uncultured Verrucomicrobiota bacterium
AGAACAGCAACTTCGCCTGGGCATTTGATACGTGGTGGATGAATCTTTTTCCGCGGGAGAAGCCCTTTGAGTTCAATCGGGGTGGTTATGCCACGCTGAGTTTCATCCCGACTTTGGGGACGATGATATTGGGGCTAATCGCGGGCGGGGTTTTGCGAAGTGAACGGACGGCTGGGGACAAGGTGAAGTGGTTCGCTATCGCAGGAGTTATCGCGTTGTTCAGTGGCTGGCTCTTGGGAGCATTGGGGATTTGTCCGGTGGTAAAGCGCATCTGGACGCCGAGTTGGGTGCTGTTCAGCGGTGGGTGGTGCTTCCTGTTCCTCGCGGGATTCTATGCGCTGGTGGATATCCGGCAACGGCGGACGATGGCATTTCCGCTGGTAGCCATCGGCATGAATTCCATCGCGGCGTATGTCATGGCGCATCTGTTCGACAGTTTCATCGGCAAGATGCTGAAGACCGTCTTCGGACAGGATAGCTTCAAGGTATTCGGGGCGCCGTATGAACCATTGTTGCATGGGGCGATGACCTTGCTCATGCTCTGGTTGATCTTGCTTTGGATGTATCGGCGGAAACTCTTTCTAAAAATCTGAACCATGCTGAGAATTAAGATAATCCTCCTACTTGCTTTACTCCTCATCAGTCCGGTGGCTGGCCGCGCCGAGAACGCGGCTCTGCGCATCGCGACCTTTGACATCGATGTCACGCCGCCTGTGGGCAGCATGATGGCGTATGATCCGGTGAAGGAGATCGGCGAAGTAAGCCTGCGCTGCCGCGGTATCGTGCTATTGGGGGCCGGACAACCTATCGTGCTGTGTGCGGTGGATTGGCTGGGGATAGGCAATGAAGCGCATGATGCCTTTCGCGAAAGCATCGCCAAGGCGGTCGGTACCGATCCGGCGCGCGTGACGGTGCATACGTTGCATCAGCATGATGCCCCGGCTGCGGATTTCAGTGCGGAGAAGTTGCTGCAGGCCAAG
This sequence comes from uncultured Verrucomicrobiota bacterium, assembly GCA_964599715.1. Lineage (GTDB taxonomy): Bacteria > Verrucomicrobiota > Verrucomicrobiia > Limisphaerales > JAEYXS01 > JAEYXS01. The sequence continues at coordinate 981 of CAZRGY010000473.1, forward strand.
GAATCTCCGCTGGGACGATACGACGGAACAGTCGCACGCACGGTGTTGAAACGCTTGGGTGAGGTTTTGCCCCCAGCCATCAAGGCGGCGCAACCGGTCACGCAGATCGGCTTGGGGAAAGCCACGGTGAAGGAAGTCGCCTCGAACCGCAGAATCTTGGGACCGGATGGGAAAGTTCGCGCAGTGCGCTACACGGCCACTAAAGATCCGAAGCTGCGGGCAGAACCGGAGGGGCTCATCGACCCGGAGCTTTGCCTCATCACTTTTTGGAACGGCGAGAAGCCCGTCGCTTCACTGAGTTACTATGCAGTGCATCCGCAGAGTTATTATCGTACGGGCATACCGAATCCTGATTTCCCCGGACTGGCACGGCTGACGCGACAACTGGAAGTGCCGGACACCTTGCATGTCCATTTCAACGGGGCGGGCGGCAATCTGGGGGCGGGCAAGTATAATGACGGTTCCCATGAGAACCGCTGGATACTCGCGCAACGCGTGGCGGAAGCGATGCGGGTGGCGTGGAGCAATACCAAGAAGGAACCGATCACTGCGGCGGAGGTGAAATGGACGCATCAAGGAGTTGCGCTGCCAGTCGCGGAGCGCATCAAACGGGCGGAGTTGGAAGCGGCGGTGGCCGGACCGGATGGTGGCATTTTGCTGGGAGCGGCATCCAAACTTGCCTGGCTCAACCGCAGCGAGAGCGGGCATCAGATCGAGATTGGGTGTCTGCAACTGGGGCGGGCACGCGTGCTGCATCTTCCCGGGGAACTGTTTGTGGAGTATCAGTTGGCCGCCAAGAAAATGCGCCCAGACCTGTTTGTCACCATGGCGGCGTATGGGGATTACGCGCCGGGATATATCGGGACCGCCATCGCTTACGAAGAAGGCGGCTACGAGACCAGTGCCCGGGCCTCCAATGTGGCACCCGCAGTGGAAAAAGTGCTGATGGACGCCATGAAGTCCCTCCTCGAGTGACCCAGTAGGCCGGTCAGGTATTAACCGACTGGAGTGATTTTGAGAGAGATTTTTTCCGCCACTTCTCAAAAGGCCGATCCACCAACCAGTATATGACCAAAGCCCCAGCGGTCATAAGTAGCAGACTCAAGCTGACACGTTGCACAAATGGCAGACGATCCAACTGAGGGACGTTGTTGAATAAAAACACGATGCAAAAGTGGAAGAGATACAGCGGGTAGGACAGATTGCCCAGCTCCCGATCCAGCTTATCCCCACGCACCCTTACGGAATAGGCGATGTATGGCACCGTCAGGACGGCCAGTCCCCCGCTAAAGAGATGGCTCATCAGCACCCAAAAGCCATCGGTGGGACGCACTGATTCCGGGCCAAAAACATTCTTCATGAATTCGGATACAAACGTCAGAGCTGCGGCTAGGAACAATGTGGCGATCGAGATCAAAGCAATCTTCCTTGTTGGTTGATATCCGGTGGTGTTGATGAGGATGCCCAAAACAAAGTAGAGCAAAAACTTGCTCACCGCCGGAGCGGAAAAATGCGTCAGAGGCTTCAGCGAAAGCAATATGATCACGACGAGACCGGCAGTGAATACGGCCAGCAGCATTGGAGGCACGGGTGGATTGCCCTGCTTCGCCACCTTCAGCGCCAGCCAGATAAAAAGCGGGGCCATGAGGTAAAACCGCATCTCCACGACAATGCTCCACATGGGCGGCAGGAAAAAGGCCTGCACATCGGCAAAGACGATGGAGACCAGCTTCAGCCACCAAGTGGCGTTGTGAGCCGTGTAGTCAGCCACGGTCAGCTTGAGGATCAGGAGGGAACAGAAATAACAGGCCAGATACACCGGCAGCAGGCGCAGATAGCGGCTGGCGATGAATTGCAGATAGGGCTGCTGCATCCGGGAATACTTCACCCGCCAGACCTCGGTGATCCAGTAACCGCTCAGGATGAAGAAAGCGAACACCGCCCAACCGCCAAAACTGATGACGGACACATGATGCAATACGACCAGATAAGCGAGAAACAGACGGAAGATTCCCGGGGCTAGCAATTTGTCCATGTTCAGAACCTCGTCGGCGGACAGGTATGGTGTGATTCAAACAGCCCGCTCTTGCCCGGTCAATGAATGAAGCGGCGGCTCCCCCCAAACCACGCCTTGCCCTTGTCCCTTTCTCCCCTATACTGTCCGGCTATGTCTTCGGTGAAAAAGACGCGGATTTTGGTCGGGATGAGCGGTGGAGTCGATTCCTCCGCCACGGCGGCTTTGCTGATTGAGCAGGGCTTCGACGTGGTGGGCGTGACGCTCAAGCTCTGGCCGCAGGATTGCGTCTCCCGCGCCGAGGACAAGTGCTGCGGCCCGCAAGCCGTCATGGATGCCCGCTCGGTCTGCCATAAGCTGGGGGTGCCCTACTACCTCATCGATGAATCGGCGGATTTCCAGAAGAAGGTCATCCAATACTTTGCGGACGAGTATAAATCCGGCCGCACGCCGAATCCGTGTGTGATGTGCAACCAGCACCTCAAGTTCGGCACTTTGCTGGAGCGCGCCCGTCAATTGGGAGCGGACTTCATCGCCACCGGCCACTTCGCTCGGCTGGAAAAAGACCCGACGACCGGTCGCACCTTGTTGAAACGCGGCAAGGATCTGAAAAAAGATCAGAGCT
>CAZRGY010000474.1:0-3610 GCA_964599715.1 uncultured Verrucomicrobiota bacterium
TTTACACCGGGCGCAGGGAGAGTTGCTGAAGAGTGAGGCGGCGCAGCGGGAGTTTTCGACCTTGCAACTTGCCATATTGGATGCATTGCCCGCGCACATAGCTTTATTGAATGAACAAGGCGTAGTCGTAGCGGTAAATGATGCGTGGAAGGGATTCGGCTCCAACAATGTTTTCGATACTCCAGAGTATGGTTTAGGCAGAAATTACATCCAGATCTGTGAACAGGCCCATGGTGAATGTGCCGAGGAGGCGCGGAAGGTGGGCGACGGCATACGCATGGTTTTACGAGGAGAGAGCCGGAGTTTTTCATTGGAGTATGCCTGCCATTCGCCTACGGCCAAGCAATGGTTCCGAGTCATGGTCACGCCGTTGCATCAGGGAGGGGTCGGAGGGGCCGTAATCATGCATGTGAATGTTTCCGAGCGCAAGCTGGCGGAGGCAGCGTTGCTCAGGAGCGAAGCGGAGCAGCAAGTGCTGGTCAAGCAGCTCGAACTGGAGCGGGCCCGGCTGGTGGCGGCGCAGCAGGTCGCCAAGGTGGGAAGTTGGGAGACGGATCTGGAGACCTTGGCGGTCATCTGGTCGGCGGAGACGTACCGTATCTTTGAAAAGGATTCTGCCAGCTTTCAGCCGACGCATGAGAAATTTATTGAGACCGTGCATCCGGAAGACCGGGCCATGGTGGACGAGGCGTTCGTCAGTTCATTGGAAAAATCTGAGGCGTGCGTGATCGAGCACCGTCTTTTGCTGCCAGAGGGTCGGATCAAACACTTGGAGGAACGTTGGCAGGTGTTTAGGGATGAGCAGGGGAAACCAGTAAGGGCATTGGGAACCTGCCAGGACATCACAGAAAGAAAGCTGGCGGAAGGCGAGATCGAGCGGCAGGCCTCGTTCGCGGCATTCAATCCCAATCCGGTATTGGAGCTATCTGCTGAGGGCAAGGTCAGTTATGCCAACGCAGCGGCAGGGAGCATGGCCAGGGCGCTGAAGTGCGAGCAAGTTCAGCAGTTGCTGCCTCCGGAGACAGCAGAAATTGTGCGGGAATGTCTGGCCTCAGGAAAGCCGCGGCTGCGGTTGGAGCTTGAGCAGTATGGGCGGGTGATTTCCTGGTCTTTTTATCCGATTCCGGGCCGCTCGGTGGTGCATTGTTATGCAGGAGATATCACGGATCGTAAATCAGCTGCCCGGGAAGCTGAACGGGTGGCTACCCTCTTGAAAGCGGTGGCGGATGGCACGCCTGATGCAGTTTATGTGAAAGATCTGGCGGGGCGCTATCTGCTATTCAATGAGGCGGCGGCGCGATTTGTAGGACGCAGAAAAGAAGAGGTCATCGGGCAAGATGATACGTCCATTTTCAGTGCTGAGGATGCGCGGCTGGTAATGGCTGCTGACCGCTATGTGATCGAATCCAACGAAGTGCACACTTCCGAGGAAACCCTGACGGCTGCCGGAGTAACCCGCGTCTATCAAGCCACCAAGGCACCCTATCGTGACAGCAAGGGGCAGGTGATCGGAGTGATTGGCATCTCCCATGACATCACGGAGGCCAAGCTGGCGGAAAAACGGGCGGCGGATGAGCACCGCTACAATGAGATGCTCATTGCGACTTCTCCGCTGGCCATCATCACCTACCGGGCGACAGGGGAGGCCGTGACGGCGAATGAAGCGAGTTTGAGGATGCTGGGAGCGCAGGACATGGCAGCGGTGTTGAGGCAAAACTTCCGGGAGATCGATTTCTGGCGTAAGACCGGGCTGCTGGCGGCGGCCGAAGAGGCGCTCGCCGGGGGGCAACTGGTGGAAAAGGAGGTCCAAGGGATCAACTCTTTCGGCAAGGAGTTATGGCTCCATAGCCAGCTCAAATCATTCACGTATGCGGATGAGGCTTATCTCCTGTGCATTTTTGATGACATCCGGGAGCGTAAGTGGGCGGAAGAACGCCTGGCCGAACAGGCGGCCCTGCTGGATGCGGCGCATGAAGCCATCTTGGTGAAGGACCTGGATGACCAGATCATCTATTGGAACAAAGGGGCCGAGCGGCTTTACGGGTGGAAGGCGGAAGAGGCCTTGGGCCAGAAATCCGAGGAACTGTTGTACGAAGATCCCAGTCCTCTCAAAGAAGCCTACATGGCCTTGATGAACCTAGGGGAATGGCAGGGAGAGATGGTGAAGCTCACAAAGGATGGCCGCAAACTGAACGTGGACGTGCGCTGGACTTTGGTCCGGGACGTGCAAGGCAAGCCCAGATCCATTCTGGCCATCAACGTGGATGTCACGGAGAAGAAGCGGATCGAAGCCCAGTTCCTGCGGGCACAGCGGATGGAAAGCATCGGTACGCTGGCGGGAGGTATCGCGCATGACTTGAACAATGTACTGGCACCCATCTTGATGTCGGTGGAGGTGTTGCGAGAGGTGGTGGCAGACGAGGAGGCGCTGGGCATACTGGACACGGTGCAAAGCAGTGCGCAACGGGGTGCCGAGCTGGTGAAGCAGGTGCTGGCTTTTGCCCGGGGGGTTGAGGGCCAGCAAGTCGAGATGAACCTGACTCATCAATTGAGAGATATCCACAAGGTCATCCGTGAGACTTTTCCCAAGAATATCAGGCCGGTATTTCAGTTCGGCAAAGAGGTCTGGCCGGTGATGGGTGATCCGACGCACTTGCATCAAGTGATGATGAACCTCGTGGTCAATGCGCGCGACGCCATGCCCGAGGGTGGCACGCTGGAGGTGGCGACTGAAAATGTGGTGCTCGATGAAGTCTATGTGGGGATGAATCCCGATGCGAAGCCGGGGGCTTTTGTGATGATCAGCGTGATTGACAGCGGCATGGGTATTCCCGCGGCGATAAAGGACCGAATATTCGAGCCTTTCTTCACGACAAAAGAAGTGGGCAAGGGGACCGGGTTGGGGCTGTCAACTGTTTCGGCGATCGTGCGGAGTCACGGAGGATTCATCCATGTTTACAGCGAAGTGGGCAAAGGTTCGAAATTTAAAATATATCTGCCGGCCAAGACCACGGCCCAGGCGACCGAAGGTGTGGCGATAAAGCAAACACAACTGCCGACGGGACACGGCGAGTGGGTGCTGGTGGTGGATGACGAGGAGAGCATCCGGGCGGTCACCAAGAAGATGCTGGAGCGGTATGGATACAGGGTGCATCTGGCGGCACATGGTGCGGAGGCGGTGGGCGTCTATGCACGGCATCAGGCGGAGGTGGCGGTGGTGCTGACGGATATGGCCATGCCGGTGATGGATGGGCCGGCGACCATCATCGCGCTGAAGTCGATCAATCCGGAGGTGAAGATCATCGGCACCAGTGGGCACGCCAGCAATGGCGGTGTGGCCAAGGCGCTGGGGGCGGGGGTCCAATATTTTATCCCGAAACCCTATACGGCGGAGAAGGTGCTGACGATGCTGGCGGAGGTGTTGCGAGGCGAGTTGAAGAATGGCAGGGAGCAGGGCGGCTTGGGCGGTTGAGCGCCGATCAAAAAATGGCCAAAAGGCAATAGCGATAGCCAATGGTCATGTTTTAAAAAATATTTTGATTTGAATGTTGTTGGGGGCGTTGAAGTTGCGTGAAATGGGTTTATTCATTGGTGTTTTTCGATTGTTTCT
>CAZRGY010000475.1:0-3599 GCA_964599715.1 uncultured Verrucomicrobiota bacterium
CGGGCCGCTGAAGGGCTGCATCAGGCAAAGAGAATCAGCATATGAATACAAAAAACTGCAGTCGCCATAATGCTGGTCACGCTCGGCATCGTGGTGCTCACTTATTCAGGTATCAGCTTCAAGACCCCGGGGAAACCCATCGAATTTCTGGGTATGAGCATCAAGACTAACGATCGTCATTTAGTGCCGCCCATCGCGGGAGCTTTGGCGCTGGCAAGGTGGTAAAGCACTATTTGTGACCAGCACCAAGCGAGCCTGAGCAGAGCATGAAAGATGGCAGGAGGTTGATCGAAAAGCTATGAGCACAGAATTCGAAACCGAACTGGATGAAACAGTCGTGACAGCGACGCCAGAATCATTGTCAGCAGCCGGTCTGCGGCGGTTGGAGTGGAACGAACTGGTACGCAAGGGCGATTTCGTTGTGGATGGCCACGACGGGTTTGAACCATGGGAAGGACCGAGTGGATTCATGGCTGATCCATTCGTAAAACTGACATATCGCCGTATTACGAAACGAACGAAGACCGCCGCCAAATCTTCTGACTTGAACCTGACGGCTTGAGACAGTCCTAGATCACATCGCAAACCAAGCACGAGTCTGGCCGGAGAGATGATGAAGATACTGGATGAACTCTGGGAAGTCCTGCGCGAAATGGGACGCCAAGTCCGCGATCTGCCACAAGCCATAATCAATGGGGTGGAACTGCGGAAAAACAAGGCAGTAGCGGACAAGCTAGAATCGGAACGGCTGGACCGGATCAGGAATCCCTCGAAGTATCGCGGGAAATGATATCGCCTTGATTGAAATCCAAGCCGTCAGATCACCTCAACATTGACTACCACTAGGGAGGCGGAAATCGCGGAAATACATATCCTGGCTGGCGAGTCTGCCAGATCGCCACTCGTTCAACCGTATTGACATCAGGGTGTTCACCCATGCGCCATCGGCTTAAAAATTTCCAGCCGAGGCCCATTGAATCAGGTGCCCCCCATTCCACACCTGCCGACCATCTCTCCGGTCTTTACAGGGTGGAGGACGGGACAAGACGGAACAAGCCAAGTGCGTTTTGGTGCGGGAATGGACGCAACCGCCAAAATCACGCACAATTCATCGAGCTCAAGAAAAGCGAATATCCATGAGGGTTTGCTTGTCATTCCCGCGTCTCCCCGCAAAATCACCCGGCGTGCACGCGAGATTTCGAGTCCCACCACCGGCACCAAATTTCAGGGGTTCTCCAACCATCTCCTCTTAATCGAAACTCGAGTATCGATAACGCCGCAATACCATAGGCATTGCCTATGAATACCCAAGGAAACAAGTATTTCAACTATCAGCGAATGGATGGTTCTATGGTGGGAATACAAACGCGAATTTTGATTCGTCCACTGAATTCAGTTAAAACAGACCGAAGGAACAAAACACATGTCTACTGAAGTAAAATGCCCATTCACGCAAACTGCCGGTGGCGGCACGACCAATCGCGACTGGTGGCCGAACCAGTTGAAGCTGGAGCTGCTCAACCAGCATTCCTCCAAGTCCGACCCGATGGGCGCGGATTTCAATTACGCGGAGGAGTTCAAGAGCCTTGATCTCGCGGCCCTGAAGAAGGATCTCGCAGCGCTGATGACGGATTCGCAGGAATGGTGGCCGGCGGATTTCGGTCATTACGGTCCGCTCTTCATCCGTATGGCTTGGCACAGTGCCGGCACGTACCGCACAGGTGACGGACGCGGTGGCGGTGGCCGGGGGCAGCAACGTTTCGCCCCGCTCAATAGCTGGCCGGATAATGTGAGCCTGGACAAGGCGCGCCGCCTGCTGTGGCCGATCAAGCAGAAGTATGGCCGTAAGATTTCTTGGGCTGACTTGATGATTCTCACCGGCAACGTCGCGCTCGAGACGATGGGCTTTAAGACCTTCGGCTTCGGTGGCGGTCGCGAAGATGTCTGGGAACCGGATCAGGACGTCTATTGGGGTAATGAGACTACGTGGCTCGGTGACAAGCGTTACACCGGTGATCGCAATCTCGAGAACCCGCTCGCCGCGGTGCAGATGGGTCTTATCTACGTGAACCCGGAAGGTCCGAACGGCAACCCTGATCCGATCGCTGCGGCACGCGACATCCGTGAAACTTTCGCCCGCATGGCGATGAATGATGAAGAGACGGTAGCGCTCATCGCCGGGGGCCATACCTTCGGCAAGACGCACGGTGCCGGACCAGCTTCTCATGTAGGGCCTGACCCGGAAGCTGCCGGGCTGGAGGAACAGGGCTTGGGCTGGCGAAGCACTTTCGGCACTGGTAAAGGCGGAGACGCCATCACCAGCGGTCTGGAAGTGACGTGGACGACGACTCCGACGCAGTGGAGCAATAATTTCTTCGAGAACCTCTTCGGCTACGAATGGGTGCTCACGAAGAGCCCGGCGGGCGCGAATCAGTGGACGCCGAAGGATGGCGCGGGCGATGGCAAAGTGCCGCATGCCCATGATAAAGATAAGAAGATCGCACCTTCCATGCTGACCACAGATCTCGCGCTGCGGTTCGATCCGGCTTACGAGAAGATATCACGGAAGTTCCTTGAGAATCCGGAACTGTTCGCTGATGCATTCGCCCGCGCCTGGTTCAAGCTGACGCACCGTGATATGGGTCCGCGTGCCCGTTATCTGGGTGCGGAAGTCCCGGCGGAAGAACTCATCTGGCAAGACCCCATCCCAGCCGTGAATCACCCGTTGATAGATGCGAAAGATATCGCTGCGCTGAAGGGCAAAATCTTGGCATCTGGTCTGAGTGTTTCCGAACTGGTTTCCACGGCTTGGGCGGCAGCGTCCACGTTCCGCGGTTCAGATAAACGCGGTGGTGCGAATGGCGGCCGGATTCGTCTGGCACCGCAGAAAGACTGGCAAGTGAACCAGCCCGCGCAACTGGCGAAAGTGCTCAAAGCGCTGGAAAGCATCCAGAGCGAATTCAACGCTGCGCAATCTGGCGGCAAGCAGGTCTCGCTTGCTGACTTGATCGTGCTCGGCGGATGCGCGGGTGTGGAACAGGCGGCGAAGAATGCCGGTCATGAAGTCACCGTGCCCTTCACCCCGGGCCGCGCAGATGCTTCAGCGGAACAAACGGATGCGGAGTCCTTTGCAGTGTTGGAGCCGATCGCGGATGGCTTCCGGAATTATCTCAAGGGCAAATACAGCATCCCGGCGGAAGCATTGCTCATCGACAAGGCGCAATTGCTGACGTTGACCGCGCCAGAGATGACAGTGCTCATAGGTGGCATGCGTGTCCTGAAGACCAATGTCGGCAACACATCCCACGGCATCTTCACGAAACGCCCTGAGTCATTGACCAACGACTTCTTCGTGAACCTGCTCGACATGGGCACGGAATGGAAGCCGACGTCATCGGATGCAGATGTGTTCGATGGTCGTGACCGCGTGACCGGCAAGACGAAGTGGAGCGGCACACGTGTGGATCTGGTCTTCGGCTCGGACTCGCGGCTCCGCGCATTGGCGGAAGTTTACGGCAGTGCAGACGGGGAAAAGAAGTTCGTCACTGACTTCGTCGCAGCGTGGAACAAGGTGATGAACCTGGACCGCTTCGACCTCG
>CAZRGY010000476.1:0-3570 GCA_964599715.1 uncultured Verrucomicrobiota bacterium
CTTCCTCCTTCGCCGCCAGGGCGGGAACGGCCGGCAGGGCGAGCAGGATCAGGGCACTGAATTTCATCTTCATGGCAAAAGGGATGGTTGGGGCCAACGCGCGGAAACGACCCGGGCAAGCCCACTCTTGCGCGCCCGACCGCACCGGCAGGATCGTCCATGCCAGTGCGGGAAATGCACCCCGGGGCACTCGGTCAGATTTCGGTTCCGGCCAGCCATGGTCACGAGCCGAGATGAAATTTCCCACAAGGATAGAGAGGCAGGCTAAGACTTCCCAGTATTCCAAGTTGCATCCAAGAAGTGGCTCTTGAAACTACAATCCTCTTTGCCTGAACTCCTTTCCATCGGTCTTTATAGTGAAGTGCGCGATCCCGCGTTCTTCCGCGTGCTGACGGGGAAAAACGCACCGACCTATGTGGACATCTTGGATGTTTTAGACCAGGAATGTGCGGAGCAGCCAGACGGTCTCGATCGGAACGAGGCGGTGGAGATCATTATCGACGTCCTGGCAAAGCATCCCGAGTATCAGCCTGAAAATGATGAAATCGGGGCGGTGGCGGAATCGCTGTCAGAGGTGCAGCCTAAGCGGGAGTCGGCCCGCCGCATCCTCGACCACCTAGCACACTGTCGCTGGCTGGATGAGCCGCCTCGGAAGGACTGGCGACGCATGCTCTATTTTGATGCTCATGGCTCGACTCTCATCGCGGCGCTGCGGCAGATTGCCCATCCTGAAGCTGCCGTGTTCACCGACAAACTCACGGCTGTCTGCGCCATGCTCGCGAATGAGCCGGAATTGATCGAGCGTCCGCTGCAAACGGTGGACGTGTGCCTGGCGAACACGCGACAGGGCCTCGGTGAGCTGCGCACGATGCAAAAGTCGGTGCAGCGGCTGACCCGCCGGCAGTTGGAGGAAGACACGCTCAAAGGAAACCTCGCTTTGGTGTTTGAAGACTATGCCGAGCAGATCGCCCATGGTGCGTATGCGGAGCTCATCCGTGCTCGTTTGCCAGCGAGGCTGCCCGAGGCCGTGCGGCGCATCGGTGAGCGGTTGCTGGAGGATCCCGGCACTATGGCCGAGATGCAGACAGAGCTGCTGCGTCGTGAACCAACGCTTAGCGCCGAGGCAGCCCGCGCTCGCGTGCGTCAGCGGCTCGATGATCTGGCGCACCTTTTGGAGTTGGTGCAGCCGATGGCGGATGAGATCGACCGCCGCACCGCCGACTTCACCCGGCGCTCGCTCTCGCGCTTCCGCTACCTTCAAGATGTCACCGGCGAACGCCGCACTGAGATCCGGGATTTCTTCGTGAAGGCGAATCAACTGCTCGCCGGGAAGCGCCTTTCCAGTGCGTGGGAGCTGCCCGACCTGCCTGCTTTGCGCTTGCCAGAAACTCGTCTGCCAGCGGGTCTCGACTCGCTCTACGCACCGCCCACACGGCGTATCGCCGGAGAACAGGCGGCGCTGGATGATGAGGTCACCGATGCCGAGCGTGAGGAAGGCCTACGTGGCATGGAGCGTGCGCTGCGTGATTCGCTGTCGGTGCGCCGGGCGAATGAGTTTGTGAAACGCCTGCCGGGCGAAAAAGGCACGCGCATCTCCAGCTCAGAGCTGCCCGTCACCTCGGAGGCCGATTTGACGGAACTCATCGCCCTGCTGCTGCATGCGGAGTCAAATGAGGCCGCATACAAGCTGGAAAGCGCCCGCAGCATCGTCCATGAAGGCGCCATCCCGCTCGACACTCTGCCTGGAGCCCGTGTCGAGCATTTTGACCTCATCAAGAAATGACCGAAGCCGATGCCAACCTCAACGATTCGCCCGCGCCGGAGCCTCTGCTTCGGTTGCAGGAGCAGGATCGTGCACGCCTTGCCGAAGCGCTGCAGGAACTGCTGGCGCATGGCTCGCTGCTCGGACTGGAAAGCGGTCAGAGCGCTCTCTACAACTGGTGCCGACAAAATTTCGAGTGGCTGCGTGAGACAGCAGCGCTAGCCGGCATGGATGTGGCTTTGCTGCATGACGAGCGCATGGTGCAGGCAATCCCGCGTGTCGGCTCCATGGTTCTGCATCTCCGCCAAGATGCGACGCTGGTCTGGCTGGCGCTGTGGTATGCGGCAGACGTTCGCTGGCGCGATGAAGGCGAGACACAGGCCTTTTTCACCGTGGCCGAGTTGAATGCGCTGCTGAAGGATCAGCTTCTGCCCGATGCCGTGGGCCAGATTGCCCGCGGCCGACTGCGCGAGATTCTGCGTCAGGCTGCCCGCTTCAATTTGATCCGCTTTCAAGCGGCGGAACCTTTCGAGGACAGCGGCATCGAGGTGCTGCCTGCGATCCGGCGCGTCGTTCCGTTCCGCGAACTCGCCGAGTGGACTGAATCTGCGAGTTCCTTCAAGAGGGATGAGACCTCCACCATTTCCAGCACCGATGAGGAGGTGGAAGCATGAGTGCCAAAAGCCGCGCCATCCGCCTCTCCCGTCTGCATGCCATCAATTGGTATGGCTACCAGGACACGCTGCCCGTGCAGGGAAACCTCGTGCTCGCAGGTGTCACTGGTTCGGGCAAATCGATCCTCATGGACATGCTCATGCTCGTCCTCGTGGGACCGGAGAAGGCACGCCACCACTTCAACCGCAGTGCCACCGGCTCCCAATCTGATCGCACGCTGAAAGGCTACTGCCTGCTAGATACCAAGCAGCAATCCGAAAGCGGTCAGCCGCAGTTCTTCCACGACAAAGGCGTGACCACCTACGTCGCTGCCGAGTTTACCTGGCCGGATGGAAAGCGCATCGAGACCTGGGGCCTGCGCATTGAGTTCCGCAACACGGCGGAGAATGACGGCCACATCACGCCCTTCTTCTGCCAGGGCAGCTTGGAAAAGGACGACTTCATCCAAATCTCTGCCGAAGACGGCAAACGCCGCACGCTCGACATTCTCGGCTTCCGCCGACTCATCGAAGTCCGCAAGGGCCGCGTCTTCGCTTCATCGCGCGAGTATCTGCGCGACATGAGCAACAGCGTTCACCTCAATTTTAACCGCGAGGTTCTCGACCGCCTGCTGCCTAGCGCAATGTCGTTCACGAACCTCAAGAGCTTCGACGACTTCTGCCGGCGCTTCGTGCTGCCAGGCGAGGCCGTGCCCGTGGATGACGTGGTGGCGAGCTATCGCGACTTTGAATCCTACGAGAGCGAGCTGCGCCAGCTTCGCGGTCAGCTCACGCGCCTGCAAAACATCCGGCAGCTCTCCGAAATTCGCGTCTCCGCCCAGCGTGATCGAGATGTGGCGCGCTACCTCGCCACTGAGCTGAATCACGAGCATGCTCACAGCCTTGTCACCAGCATGGAAAAGCGGCTGGCGGATTTGCGAGCGCGCTTTGCGGGTGATGAGCAGCGTTTGCAGGAGCTGGAGGAGGACATCGCCCGCTGTCGCAGTGAGCGCGAGCGTCTGCTCGGCCTCATGCACGAATCCTCGGAGGGTCGTCTTTACCACCAGCTCACCGAGCAAGGGCGAAAACTCGAAACAGAGCTTCTCCGCCTTCGTGAACTCGGCATGAAGCTCAGCGACCGCCTGCGCAAACGCG
>CAZRGY010000477.1:0-3561 GCA_964599715.1 uncultured Verrucomicrobiota bacterium
GCATGACTGTCTATCTCAACCACCAGTTCCTGCCCAAGGCCGAGGCGCGCATCTCGCCGGATGATCGCGGCTTTCTTTTTGGCGATGGCGTCTATGAGGTCGTCCGCTTCTATCGCGGCCGGCTGTTTGAAGCGGCGGCGCATTGGGAACGCTTTGATCGCAGCTTGCAGGAGCTGCGCATGGCTCGGCCCGCAGCCTTGGATTACGAGAAGGTCTGTAACGAACTCATCGTCCGCAACCTGATGGGCGATAAAGACGGCTACGTCTATCTCCAGCTCACCCGTGGTGCCGCTCCGCGTAATCATTCTTATGCGGAAGGGATCGAGCCCACCGTCTATGGTTACGCCACGGAGTTGCCGCGTGACGAAGAACGGTTGAATAAAGGCGTGCGCGCCATCACGCAGCCGGACTTGCGCTGGGCACGATGCGATATCAAATCTATCGCGCTGCTCGCCAATACCATGGCCGCCCAAGCTGCCCGGGAACAAGGCGCGGATGAAGCCATCCTCGTGCGCGGCGAACTCGTGACGGAAGCCGCCCGCTCCAATGTGGCGATCGTGAAGGACGGCGTGGTCCGCACCCATCCCCTCACCCAAGGCATCTTGAACGGCATCACCCGTCAGCTCATCGTGAAGCTTTGCGCGCAATTGGATCTCACCCTGCGCGAGGAAGCCTTCACCCCGGCTGAGTTATTTGCGGCGGATGAAGTTTTTCTCATGGGCACCACGGTGGAAGTGATGCCGGTGATTTCCGTGGACGGACAAAAGATTGCGGAAGGTGTCGCTGGCCCGGTGACGCGCCAGTTGCAAGCCGCCTTCACGGAGTGTGTGAACTCATGTCGCCAAGCTCACTAAGGCGCATCCGCTGGTTCGCCGCCATCTACGCCACACTCATCGTGCTGGCTGTGGTGTTGGCAGATGATGGGCAGTATCAATTCGTTTTCGCGTGGATTCGCGGCATCCCCGGTGGTGACAAGGTCGGTCACTTCTGTCTGATGGGTGGGCTTGCCTTCGTGGTGAATCTTGCCCTTGGGTTGCGTCACTTCACGCTGGGTCGATGGCAGTTTCTACTGGGCAGTACCATTGTCGGTGCCCTCGTTTTGGTGGAAGAGATATCCCAAGCCTGGCTCCCCTCCCGCACGTTCGACCTCGTCGATCTCACGTTCGATTTTCTCGGCATCGTTTGCTTTGGCTGGTTGGCGAAGCGTTTGGTGCAGCGGGTTTCGTCTGTGCCGGAGCACCCCACCCTGCCCTGATCGGCTTCTCTTCCTGCGTGACGGCGGATTGCTTCTGCCTTAGGCTGCCGCGCAACAACCCATTCATCATAACTATGAAACAACTCGCCTGTTTCGTTCTCGCGTTAGCCATTTTGTTCCCGTCCAGCAACCATGCCGCTGATAAGTCCGGCGACTGGAAAGTGCTCTTTGATGGCAAGTCCTTCGCTGGTTGGCGCACGTATAAAGAAGGCGGCAAGATCGGCGCGGGGTGGAAGATCGAGGATGGGGTTTTGCACAAGCTCCCCGGCGTGCCCGCCGGTGACATAATGACGGAGCAAACCTATACCGATTTCGAATTCTCCTGGGAATGGAAGCTCGCTGAGAAGGGCAATAACGGCGTGAAATACTTCATCATCCCTGAGCGCAAAGCCGCCGTGGGTCATGAATATCAGATGATCGATGACACCACGGTGAAAGATGCGCTCTCAAGCTGTGGCTCCTTCTATCTCGTCGTCGCGCCCAAGGCGGATAAGCCGACGAAACCGATGGGCGAGTGGAACCAATCCCGCATCGTCGTGAAGGGCAATCATGTGGAGCACTGGCTCAATGGCGCCAAGGTGGTGGCATACGAATGCGGCGATGCGAAGCTCCTCGCGCAAGTGGCCAAAACGAAATTCAAGAACGCCGTGAAATTCGGTGAGAAAGTCACTGGCCATATCTTGCTCACTGACCATAAGGACGAGTGTTGGTACCGTAATATCAAGGTGCGGGAACTGGAGTAGATAAGCAGCTTTTCTTGAGCTTAAGCAAGAAATGCCAAGCTTATCCGGATTATTAGCTGAGATTTTCATTGCCCGGGCACTGTGTCTCCAGCCATACTCCTCCCTGTAGTTCCCTAACAATATTGCAGATCATGCATCCGAGGCACGCCCATCCCTCCGGAGGCCGTAGTCGTACGAAACGGTCTGTCACTGGTTTTACCCTCATCGAACTTTTGGCGGCGGTGGCCGTCATCTCCCTGCTCGTGGTCCTCATGCTCCCGGCCTTGGCCAAGGCGCAGACCAAGATGCGTTCCAACCGTTGCCTGAGCAATCTGCAGGATGTGGGCACGGCAGTGAGTCTTTATCTGCAAGACAGCAATGACAAGGTGCCCTACGCTGCCCTGCGCTTTACCATGGGTAAGGAAGAGCATCATCTGGCATGGGATGATCTGATGGGGCCGTATCTGGGCATCGACCTGACACCTGAGGAACGCAATCGCGATGGTGCGACCAAGGGCGGTTCCTTCAAACTCTTAAGCTGCCCGGAAGATTCGTTGCCGCTGAATTTTAAGGATAATATGCCGCGGGATGAGTATCGCCGCAGCTATGCCATGCCGGAGCACAACATGGGCGTGCTGACCTTGGCCGGTCAGGAGCCGACGGCGGCGGATTGGCCACCCTGCCCGGTGAACCGCACTGGACTCGGTTTGCGCCTGGATGGCCGCCCTAATAGCCTCTCGGCCCGCTGGAATCGCGATGACGAGCCCGGCAGCATGCAGGCTCCCAAATGGCAGGCAGCTTTCTACGCGCCCATGATCATGGATGCGCCGAACACCTTGTTCATGACGGAGCACTTTGATGGTGCCAATCATGTCGGGGCGTGGGAAGGAGCGGCCATCTCGGATATCTCCACCCACATCAGCGACAAGGCCCTGCAAGCGTCCCAGACAAGGTTCAATTACCTGATGATTGACGGGCATGTCGAAAGCTTGGTGCCGCAAGATAGCTACATCCGCAAGCATTCCAGCAAGTCAGCTCCCACGCGTCCGGCAGGCATCTGGACGGTCTGGCAGTATGACTGAGTAAGCTGGTTTGTGACGGTCCGTTTCTTCCTTCCCCTCCCTTGATTACGGGCGGCTGTTTTACTGGTCGCTAGACCTCCCTCCCCTGCTTTTCCTATCGTGCTTACGGATTAAATCGCTTTTCTAACGCCCTGCAACAGCGTTGTTTCCCTATTCGATTTGCTTAAGAATTTGAGCTGCAATGCCATAAGTGCTCACAATCACCTCCTTGGAATACATTAACGATAAAGTGTTTATCTTTATTTGAGAACAGGGTTAATTCACTCAATTTTTCCGTTAATCTGATGTCACCACCCAAAAGGGCTATTGGTAGTTTTATCAGGATATTGTAATTTGCTAATAAGTCCAATCAGAGAGGTTAACTTATGAAGCTATGCTCACCTACCACTACGCGTCGTGCCTTCACATTGATTGAATTACTGGTCGTCATCGCCATCATCGCCATCTTGGCGGGCATGCTTTTGCCTGCTTTGGCCAAGGCGAAACAAAAAGCCCTTCTCAC
>CAZRGY010000478.1:0-3559 GCA_964599715.1 uncultured Verrucomicrobiota bacterium
ATGAGCACCCGCGCCAGACCAAGACGCTGCTGCATACCCCGGCTCAACGCCCCGATAAGTGCCCCCTTTTTCTCACTCAACCCCACCAACTCCAACACGTCGCTCACTGTCTTTTCACGTTTCCCGCTGGGGATGCGATAACACGCGCCGAAAAAGTCCAGATACTCCGTCACCTCCATGTCCTTATACACCCCGAAGAAGTCCGGCATATAACCGATGACATGACGGACTGAGTCAGCATCCCTCACTACATCGTGGCCCAGTATCTCAGCACGTCCGGCTGAGGGTGTTAGAAAGGTGGCCAAGATCCGCAGGGTCGTCGTCTTGCCCGCACCATTGGAGCCGATGAAGCCGAACAGATCGCCCTGGTTCACCGTCAGGTTCAGATCGCTAAGCGCGGTCATCGCACCGTAGGTGCGCGTCAGTCCAAAGGTTTGAACCGCTGGTATTTTAGGGTCTATTGACATAGGACAATCTCATTTCACCGCCGTCGCCATCACCCGGAATAGTGTATCGCGAGTGGAGCGGCGCGGGTTAAATTTATTCAATTCCGGTATCGGAGCATATCCCCCAGCCCAAGCGAGCAGGCAGACCTGGCCAGGCCGGATACTCTGGCTCAGATCAAGCCCCTGCGGCATCATGAACTGGCTGCTTTGCTGATTGGATGAATGCACCGCCTCCATAAATGAAGCCGCTGCCAGGTGCTGCGGTGGATTCGGCAGATAATTTGCCTGCCCACTGCCAAATGCATCACGACGACGATCCGCTGCGAGCCTGAAATTAGACGTGTTTTGCTGGACGAAATCCTGTAGCCGTTGCCCTGAATTAGGATTGATGTTCATCACCTTCCGTTCACCAGCGACGATCTTAGACATTTCAAACACTTTATCATCCACCACCAGCCATACTTGCTCCAACGGCTTCGCCAGCTTGTTCTCCACGCGCACTGTATATTGATTGCCATTTTTCGTGACACGCAAAGACACGGGCTCATCCGCCATGTCCGACCAGTCACTCACAAATAACTGGCTGGTCCAAACCGGCACAAAAACCTCGGCCGCGAATCCCTTGCCCATCTGCGTGATATCCGAGCGGCTCAATTCTTGAGGAGATGACCAAGAGCCTTGGAACTCCCCCCGGAAGGTTGCGTGAGTCACCTCACTCGCCACCGGGTAACGTGCATTGGAAGGCGAATAGCAAGAGGCATACGTGCGGCCGCGCAATTCTGATTTCCCGTTGTGCGTCATCACATCCACCACATGCAGTTCATTCCATTCGCTCTCACCGGCGCGCAGCATGAAACCGATGAAGTAGATGAGCAGCGAAAAGCCCACCACATAGCACGGGAAAGTGATCCACGTCAGCATCTGGCGGTTGATCTTTTTCAACCACCACTGATCCAAAGGACCGATCACCACGAGATACACGGCCAGCAACAGCAACAACCAACTTACCGGCAATTTGCGCACCTGCTTGGAATCGATCATCGCCCCCACCGGGCCATCAATACTCTGGAAGCTGAAATGATTGTTCTGCTTTTCCTCCTTGAACCAATTCGCCGGCACACCGGTCAATTGCGCCCAAAACCAGTTGCGTCCCTTCCATGAGCGGAAAGGCTCACGTTCTGGGCTGAAGGTCAAAACCGTCAACCGGCCCCGCTCACGACCAGCTTGCACTACTAAAGGCAAGTCCCCGGCAGAAACGATAGTTTGCCCATCCCGCAATGACGCCCTGAACACGGGCGTTTTAGCCGTTAAAAATTCCCCGCTAGTTTCTCTTGCTCTGCCAGCGCTTTGATAATTCTGCCGGCTCTTTTCCCATCCGAACCAGGCAAACGAGTCCAATTCCTGTCCGGCGTTTACCACCTCAGATCCCCCAAACTTGACCGGCATCAAGGGAGCCAGCCAAGGCAAGCCGTTGAGATCCCCGGGTTGCTCCATTCCGACAATCAGGTGTCCTCCACCCAGCATCCAAGAAACCAATGCCGATGCCTGTGGTGCCCCAATTTCCAGTGCCCTCTCAGAGTTCACATAGATCGCTTGTAAACCCTCTAACGGGATAGGCCCGTCAGGCAAAAAGGCGGGATCCAACCGCACCACCTCCACCCCTTGATCTCCCCGACTGTCAGCCACCTCCGGAATAATAGGCTGCCCCCCAAAACTCCGCGCAATCGTCCCGACCAACATCCCATTCCAAGAGATATTCTTCCGTATCCCCAAATTCTTCACCTCCGCTCGGACCTTGTCTTTCTCGTCATAAAGGACAGCTCGCCATTGAGTGTATTTTCCAGCAGAAGCAAAAACGGGGACCACGATGCGTTTCCGGGTATTCGTGGGGAGTTCTACGGGCACACGCCGGGCCTGCCCTCGGCCGGTCTGTTCATTGGTAAGCTCTATGACACCACTGATAGGGGGGCCATCATTGAATATCTCGAAAGCCACTGGAAACCAGTTCGCCTCCCGCACAGTGCCCTCGTAACCGAGTTTCACATCGAATTCGAACTCGGCACGCGCCACCCCGGCCAGCATCAGCCAACTAAGAGCAGCGACCAGCAAGATCACCCTGTGGACAATATTTTGACCTGACGGCAAACGTCTTCCCCCAGTTAATGGCTTAGCACCCTCTCTCATTGGAACTGGTGAAAGTTAATAACCTCCATCGCGTTACGCAATTCACAAGTGACAGAAATATGCCCTAGGAAAAGCCTTAGGCTACACACAGTGGTGACGACAAATAAATTACCGTCAGGGTGCATTCGTGCTTTTGAATCTTGAGTCTGCTCCATACTCACCCTCCATGTGTTCCTTGTTACTCTCAGAATTCCGCAGCCCGAGAGTATAAACCACTGTTACCAGCAGCTCTTGTCCCTAATATCCATCACTTCAGGAAAACTGCCAAATGATAAAAATGAGAATATTCGTGCCCGCTATCTGATTCTTAATCAGCACCTCAGTCCTGCTATATTCAGCGGTGCTCTAGTTTCACATACCTTGCCAAAACCTTGCTACTGCGGTTTATTCCGCCTCATGGGCACACAAACAAATCACCTCGACCAACCTATCGGCGGATCTCTGCCCAACTGGCAATCTCCCACCCTGCCTGCACACGCCCCGATGACCGGTCGGTTTTGTGCGCTGGTTCCACTGGATGCCACCGCTCACGCCCAAGCCCTCCACACTGCCTATCAGTTGGACTCAACTGGCAAGATGTGGACCTATCTACCCTATGGCCCTTTTACTGATTTTGAAAAGTACCACGCTTGGCTGGATTCCATGGCTAAAAGCACCGACCCGCTCTTTTACACCATCATCAATTTGCAGAACCAGGCACCTGTCGGCCTGGCGGCCTATCTCCGCATCACGCCAGACAGTGGAGCGATCGAAGTCGGGCACTTGAATTACTCCCCATTGTTGCAACAGACACCTGCTGCCACCGAGGCCATGTATCTGATGATGGCACATGCCTTCTCATTAGGCTATCGCCGCTACGAATGGAAATGTGACGCCCTGAACGCCCCTTCCCGCTCTGCCGCCCAGCGACTGGGCTTCAAGTTTGAAGG
>CAZRGY010000479.1:0-3541 GCA_964599715.1 uncultured Verrucomicrobiota bacterium
GCCTCCGTGAACCTCGAGCGCGCCCTTGCCGCCAACGGTCGTCTCGGCGGCCATTTCGTCAGCGGTCACGTCGATGGCCTCGGTACCATCAAGCGCTGGGAAAAGAGCGGCCAGGATTACGTGCTCGAGATCGAAGCCCCTAAAGACATCCTGCGTTACACTGTTTTCAAAGGTTCCACGGCGGTCGATGGCATCAGTCTCACCGTCGCCAAGGTGAAAAAGAAGAGCTTCATCATCTGGATTATTCCCCACACCCGTGCGGTCACTGCGTTGCGTGAAAGAAAAGTTGGCGACCGCGTAAATCTGGAAGCAGACCTGCTCGCGAAGTACGTCGAAAAAATCCGTTCATAGTTAAGCGGCTTTCGATGCAAAAATTTTAACGTAAATTTTTCCATTGAGGGCTGTTCATTCCGCGATACCTCTGTATGGTTCGCCCCCGCATGAGCAAAGCATTCACTCGCGAAGATGACAGTGTGGCAGAGTCACCCGTGGTTCTTACCCCGGCTTCACCGCTGCCCAGCGGGGCCAAAAACTACATGACCCCGAAGGGCGAGCAGACCTTGCGGACAGAACTCACCCGCTTGATCGAAGTGGAGCGCCCCGCTGCCCTTGCCTTGGAAGATGCGGAGGAATCAAAACGCGAACTGCACCTGCTCGATCAACGCATCGTGCAATTGCAGAACACTCTGCAAACCGCCGAGATCGTCACGCCCCCGGCTCCTCCCTACACGCAGGTGCTGTTTGGTGCCACGGTCACGGTGCGTGACCAGTTTGGTGAAGAATCCCGCTACCGCATCGTAGGAGTGGATGAAACAGATCTGGATAATGACGAAGTCAGTTGGATCTCTCCCATCGCCAAGGCTTTGCTCAATGCCAAACTCGGCGAGAAAGTGAAGTTTCGCTTCCCTGCCGGCGAGGATGTATTGGAGATCATCGCTATCACCTGGTGATTTACCCGCCTATGGGTTCCTTTATTTGTCCTTCGGCAGCACCACGATGGAGAACCAGTAGTTGGTGAACTCATTGATCACCCGCTGGAACTGGATGAAATCTACGGGCTTCACGATGTATGAGCTGCAGCGCAGCTTGTACATCTTGAGGATGTCCTGCTCATCCGCCGAGGTCGTCAAAATGACCACCGGGATGTGTTTGAGTTGTTCGTCGTCTGATATCTTCTCCAGCACCTCATAGCCGTTCATCACTGGCATGTTGAGGTCCAGCAGGATGACATCCGGTGTCGTCACATTGGCATACTGGCCCTCTTTGCGCAGGTAGGCCATGCACTCGGCCCCGTTCTCCACGTGCTGTAGATGCACCGCCACTTTGGAGCGTTTCAAACCCTCGCGCGTCAGCAGCACGTCATCTTCGTTGTCTTCCACCAGCAATATCTCGGCGAACCGCGCGTCTTTTAATTCGTCACTCATGCTTTTGCCCCTTCGGATTTCGGAATTGTGAAATGAAAACTGCTGCTTTTGCCCGGCTCGGATTCCACCCAGATCCTGCCCCCATGACGGCCCACCACCCGCCGGCAGATGGACAGGCCGATGCCCGTTCCGGGAATGGATTTCTGCGTGTGCAGGCGTTGAAACACATCAAAGATCCGCTGGAAATGCTCGGGCGCTATGCCGATGCCATTGTCCTTCACCGAGATCACCCATTCAGGCCCGGCATCCCTGCCGGTGACCAGGATTTGCGGGACGGTCTCACCCCGGTACTTGATGGCATTGCCGATGAGATTCTGGAGCAATTGCACCATCTGCGGCCGGTCACCCGTGATGTCCGGCAAGTTCTCGGATACCACCTTTGCCCCCGACTCCCGGATGGAATCACTCAATATGTCCGTCACTTCGTGGCACACTTCCGCCATGCTGAACTTGGTGAACGGGTTCACCCGCGCCTCCACGCGGGAGTAGGCTAAGATATCCCGGATCAGCGTCTGCATCCGTTGGGTGCTGAGCACCGTCCGTCGGATCCATTCCGTCGCCTGCTCATCCAGCTTGTCGCCATACTGCTGTTGCAACAATTGCACGAAACCGCAGATGCTGCGCAAGGGAGTCTGCAGATCGTGTGACACCACGTAAGCGAAGTGTTGCAGCTCCAAATTGCTTTTCTCCAATTCCTCGGCCTGCTGGGTCAGCCGGGCATTCGCATTCTTGATTTCCTCCGCCGCGTGCTTCTGCGCCGTCACGTCACGGATGGCTGCCGACACCAGCCGGCCTTCCTCGGTCTGCATCACGTTCAGGCTGATCTCGACGGGAAACTCTTCCCCGTTTTTCTTCAGCCCGAACAGCTCCATGCCGCTGCCCATCGGGCGCGCGTGCGGGGATTCATGATACTTGTGACGGTATTCGGGATGGTGCCCGCGATAGCGTCTGGGGATCAGCGTCTCCACCGGCAACCCGATCAACTCATTGCGCGGGTAACCGAAGAGCGCTTCTGTTTGCGCGTTCACCAAAATGATTTTGCCATCTTTGTCGGTGATGACCACGGCGTCTGGTGCCGATTCCACCAAGCTTCGGAAACGTCCCTCCTGCTTTTCCAGCTCCTGGTTGGCCGCTTCCAACGCCGCCAGACGAGTCACCTGCTCCGCTTGCAGACGCATCATCGGCGTGAGGTCCCGGTCTCCACCCATGAGCCGCACGGCCTTTCCCTTCACGTCCCGTATCACGACCCCCCGGCTGTGCTTCCAGACGGTGGAACCATCAACATGCCGATAGGGTATGATGCAGTCGAAACTGGACGACGGATCACTATTCACCAAGGCCAGCGCCGCCAGCAAATCCTCGCGCGCTTCTGGCATCATCCATCCTTCCCAATGCGGCTGTGCCTTATCCGCCTCAGGATCGATGCCCAGAAATCGCCAGAAGCGGGCACTAAACCATTTACGTTCAGGGACCTCCAAATCCCAGCACCAGACCCCGTCAAGCGCGCCTCCTTCGAGGAATTCGTAAGCCGAGCCATCTTTCGTCATCCACTGCACCAGCTCATGCTTCAGATATTGAACGTCGATCATAGGCACGCTGAAAGTCCGAACAACTCCACAGAGAAACGCGCTTTTTCACGAAACGACTCGCCTCTCCCTGCTGGCTATTTCTTGCGCTGATGACGACACAGGATGATGAGTCGTGCAATAAAAAAAAAGCGGACGATTCTTAATCGTCCGCTTATGCGATTATTGTTTTAAATGACCTTCGCCAGGTCTTAGTAGCGGTAGTGTTCCGGCTTGTAAGGGCCGTCTTGCGGCACGCCGAGGTATTCGGCCTGTTTCTTGGAGAGCTTTGTCAGCTTCACGCCGATCTTCTCGAGGTGCAGACGGGCCACCTCTTCGTCCAACCGCTTCGGCAAACGATAGACCGTCTTCTCATACTTGTCCTTGTTCGCCCAGAGGTCGATCTGCGCGAGGGTCTGGTTCGTGAATGAGTTGGACATCACGAAGCTCGGATGGCCCGTGGCACAACCGAGGTTCACCAGACGGCCTTCAGCCAACATGTAGATGCTCTTGTTGCCCGGCAGGAAGTAGCGGTCATACTGCGGCTTGATG
>CAZRGY010000480.1:0-3539 GCA_964599715.1 uncultured Verrucomicrobiota bacterium
GGGCTGCGATAATCCCGCCCTTCAACAAACCAGAGCTGGAGATGTTTGTTGATCCGATGTGTGCGATAGGTCACCGCATTGGTATCCGCCATGTCCACGATCGGCACCTGCTCGCGAAAGACCTGGATCCCCAGTTCGTGCGAGGGTTCGATGTCCCGTGTGGCATCCGCGTCATTGAAACGGTAGTCATGGTCATCCTTCAGCCAATAAGTCGGGGTGATGGAAAATAACTGGTTGAGGGTCACTTGCACGAATTGCTCGTGCCACTTGCGACGCATCTCCCTGAGGGTCTTCGCCCGCGTCCCCACCGGATGATCGTAATAGACATTGTCCCCATCACCGATGAAGAAATCCGGGCGCAACCGATACATCGAGGTAAAGGCCGGATACCCGTTGTCCTTCTCCACCCCCGTTGCTGCGCCATCACCTTCCCCTTTTTTACCGTTATGAAAAAAAGCGTAGTTCATGCAACTGGCCAGCACGAACTTCACCGGCCGTGTGGAATCGGATCCGCCCAGCGTGCGGAAAGAACGCGCCAGGTCCGCAGTCGCCAGCCGCTCATGGGAACCGAACAGCGCGTGATAATAATATTCCGTGTCCGGCTTGAGCCCGCTGATCTTGGCTTTCACGATGTAATCCCCATCCGGCCGGGCCGGCAGCCATTCCGTACGGATGGGGTTCTTGAAGGTCGGCTCGGTATCCACCTCGAAGCGCACCACACCCCGGATGCCCGGCACATCCCCATCCACCAAGCTCTCCGCTCCCGTCAATCGCGTCTGTA
This sequence comes from uncultured Verrucomicrobiota bacterium, assembly GCA_964599715.1. Lineage (GTDB taxonomy): Bacteria > Verrucomicrobiota > Verrucomicrobiia > Limisphaerales > JAEYXS01 > JAEYXS01. The sequence continues at coordinate 782 of CAZRGY010000480.1, forward strand.
GCAGCACGCTGTTGCTCGTCACTTCACCGGCAAGGATGCCCTGGCCAAGGAATATCTCAGCCGCCGTGGCAACGTTGTTGCCCAGTAACATGGACATCACCCCGAGCAGGAAAATGTTTCGGAACATGGAATGAATTTTCATGGAATAGGCCAAGGGATATCAGATTTCTTTCAGCGGCACAATCCAGTCCTCGGGCAGGGGACCGGCCAGGTTCACCTCCGGACGGATCAAGCGTTGGCTGGGATGCCCATTCAGCGTCCCCCAGGCATCCGCCCGCACTTCCCAACCGGCCTTGCCTTGAGCGGACAGTTCTTCGGCCAGTCGCACGGCGAGCTGCCGGATCATGCCCGGGTCTTGCGCCATCAAGACGCGTTGCCGGGGCGAGATGAGATGGCTCGTGCCCAGCCTTTCGCGCGTGCCCGTCGCCGGATCAAACGCAAAAAATTCCACATACCCCGTCTTCTCCACCAACATCACCCGCCAGGCAAAATTGAACCCGTGCCCATCCCACGCCCCTTGCTGCGGATAGAGAAAAGACCGCAACGGCAGCGCGAGCTGTAGCAGTACATAACCGCTCAAGACCATCAACCCCACCCTCTGCATCCGCCAACCATTCCCTCCATTCGATGTTGGATGTTGGATGTTCGGTGTTCGATGTTTCCTAAACCATTTCCTTGCCCAATCCGGCGGAAAGAAAATCAATGCTGTCACCATCATGATCCATGGGAACATACCGATGTGAAACAACACCGCCGTCATCACATGAAACACCACGACAGCAAGATAGGCCCAAGGCCGACTGCGCGCCCACAGCAGCCAAAAAGGAATCGTGAGATCATACACTGCCCCCGTCCAGCTCGCCGCATAAGCCACCCAGGTCTTCGCCAGAAACGGGCCGATCAAGGGCAGGTCGCTTCGCGCCGCCAACCAGATGCGCATGGGCTGCGCCTCCAGCAACCAGTCAGCATTCAGCTTCGCCAGTCCCGCGAAACAATACACAACCGCGAGTTGATAACGCAGCAACCACACCGTCCACACTGGCACAGTAGTGACCTCGGATTTGCGCGCATCCCAAGACCAGAGCGTATGGGCAGGCAGAAAGATCAATAGCCCGCTCAACAGACTCACCAGATAATAGTGGTTCAGATACAAGGTCTGGTCGATGAGTTCGAGGTAGGCGAACCCGCCGAAGAAGAGCAGGGCGCACATCCGGTAGCGCCAGCCCACCGCGATCCCCAGTGCCAACAGTGCCAAACCACCGACCAGCACATACATCCCCGCGCCCGGCAACACTTTCACCCACGGAAACCATTCCCAGGTGAAATGAAACGCGGGCGCGAGATACAACTCCTGCACCCAGCCTTTCACCAACAGTCGCACCATGGCAAAAGCCATCACCAACCCGAAAAGGATACGGAACAGTGCCAATGATGAACCATCCACCGGTTGATTGCAGCGCGTTAAAACTCCCGCTAGCGGGGCTGAGGCAGTCGCGCTTCTGCTGTCCGCTCTCGGCGGCACTTCCGAAATGACTGCCTCAATCGCCATCGGTGGAACTGAAAAGCAGGGTGATGCCCAGACTGCTGACCAAGTCCAGTTTGATCTGGATCTCCAGCTCGTGAAGTTCGTCGTGAGCTTTTTCCATGGTAGCGTAGTTCTTTGCCAGGGACTGGTCCACCGGCACATCTCGCAAATCCTTTAACGCCGCCTTGCCCGCCGTGAAACCTTTCTCCAGCCGTGCGCCCAGAGCAGGATTCACATGCTGTACGTAATCATCCAGTCCCACGCCATCGGCCCCGCGATATAATTTCTCCAGCCCGGCCAGTTCCTCTTGCAGCACCCGCACGGACAGACCGCCGGCGTATCCCTCGATCTGTTCGTAACGGAGGGAACGGTTCGCGAACTGGTCCACATAAAGACGGATGACATTCACCACGCCGCTTTCCAATTCATCCAGCAGGCCGTTCACCGCCAGATTCACATTATCCTGACCGGTCTTCACATAGTTCGCCACGAAGTCCGGGGCAGCGATGATGGCCTCAGCCTCCTTGCCATGCGTCACCATCTCCTGCGCCAGGGAGAGCACATAGGACCGTCGCCGCGAGGCCTGTTCACCTTCCAGCAAAGACTTGATCGAATGCCTGGGCGCGCTGGTCTTGGTAGGTTCGCCGTCTTCGCCCACCCAAGCGGCTTGTCCCTGCGGCAGATCGAACAACAGGTATTCCAGCGTGTAGATGCCCTTCGCAGCGGCACCCTGTTCCGCCAGATAATCCTCGGTGATCGGTTGAGTGTCGTTGATGATCCGCTCGATGCTCTTCGGATAGACCGGCTTGAAACTAAGAACCGACCAGTAGGCACGGTCTTTCACCGGACCGAACTGGACCCACTGGATGCGTTTCCAGGCCAGGCAGGCTTGCGCCCAAGCCTGCTGCGTCTCTTTCAAGCTGGCCTCTCCGGGCTTGGCCTCCAGATTCTTCGCCGCTTGGGCCAATGCCTCGCAGCGTTGATGAAAATCGCGGATGCCGGGTATCAACACTTTCGTGGCGATATCCTGCAGCATCACGGGCCGCGAAAACTCCTTGTCTGCGGCAACCACTGGCACCGTCATCGGCGGCTGGGAGGCAAGCCAGAAGCCCGCATTCACTAAGACCAACCCAATGATACCCGAGATCCATCTTCTCATAAGCGACTTCAAAGTGATTCCAGAAAACGCAGCAAGGCTTCGCGCTCGGCTTTGGATAGGGAACGAAACTGTTC
>CAZRGY010000481.1:0-1405 GCA_964599715.1 uncultured Verrucomicrobiota bacterium
GAGAACAGGACGACAGACAATAACGTCAGCCACTCCCGTCCATTCTGGCGAATCATCAGGTTCACATCTATCAGAGATCTCAACTTGCCCTACATTCCCGAAAAAGAAAACCCCGCCTGGGTCGCAGGCGGGGTTTGGTGCTTAAAAAGCGGGGACTATTCCTTCTCTTTCTTCTTCTTGTCGCCCTTCTTCTTCATGTCGGCCTTCTGGGCTTCCTTTTCGGCATCGTCCAGCTTGCCGTCGCCATTCTTGTCATACTTCTTCAGCATGGCTTCGCGGTCTTTCTTCTGGGCGGCCTTTTCATCGTCGTCCAGCTTGCCATTGCCGTTCTTGTCATACTTCTTCAGGGTGGCTTCCTCGGCCTTCTTCTTCTTCTCGGCCTTGGCATCCTGAGCATTGACGGTCGCGCCGCCGAACATGGCGAGAGCAACGACCACGAGTAATAGTTTCTTCATAGATTTTGGTTAGTTGTCGGTTGACATAAGTAAAGACGGAGGACCCGAAATAATGGTTACAGCATTCTTAATCCATTGCCCTTCTTAATATTACCCAAATCAATACCTCCGGCTCGACGCCCTGCCTCGGCCGGTCCGCCTTTTTTGACAGAATATTGAAGGCGCGGCATCTTTATGCCGTCAAAATGCTCAGTATGGCCGGTTTATGCCAGTTTTTGCGTGCATCAGGCCGCCTAACCGGTGTATAAAGTCGGCTGTTTTACAACATATGCCTATGAAACTGATCATCACCACTTTGAGTGTCGTGGCGCTCGCCTTCACGGTTCAGGCCGATCTGGGTGACGCCAGCAAATTGCCACCCGCCGCCAAAAAGACCGTCGATTTCGACAAGGATATCAAACCTATCTTTGAAAAATCCTGCGTCAAATGCCACTCCGGCGAGAAACCGAAGGGCAAGTACAGCATGGAGACCAAGGAAAGCATCTTGAAGGAAGCCGTCAAGGGAGACAGCGCCAAGAGCGAGTTGGTCCACTTGGCCGCCGACCTGGTCGTTGACTCGGAGATGCCCCCGCTCGACAAGCGCGACAAGTATCCGGCCCTCACCAAGGACCAGATCGGTTTGATCCGCGCCTGGATCGATCAGGGTGCCAAGTAATCCAACCCGTTTTACACCCAAGGCTCCGGCACTCCCGGAGCCTTTTTATTTTCCCCCTGAAATTGAATCTCCCCCTCGGTCACATCGTCTGCTAATACAGATTCAGCCTATGTCAAAGTGTGTGAAAATCCTTTCTGCAACCAGCCTCTGTCTGGCGGTGCCCCTGGCCTTGCTCGCCGATTCCCCCGACCTCCGCAAGTTGCCCCGCCCGGCCAAAGACAAGGTGGAATTCATCAAGGACATCAAACCCTTGCTGGATAAGTCCTGCACCGAATGTCATTCCGGCGAGAAACCC
>CAZRGY010000481.1:1415-3531 GCA_964599715.1 uncultured Verrucomicrobiota bacterium
CACGAGGCGTGGGGCATAATCGGCCGGTAAACGGGCGAGAAACCCAAAGGCGGCTACCGCACCGACAGCATCGAGAACCTGACCAAGGGCAGCGGCACCGATGCCGCCATCATCCCCGGCAACAGCGAGAAGAGCCCGCTCATCCATTACGTGGCCGACCTCATCGAAGAATCTGAGATGCCGCCGACCAGCAAGCGCGATAAATATCCCGCGCTCACAAAAGACCAGATATCACTGCTACGTGCCTGGATCGATCAAGGCGCGAAACATTAAGCCCAGCTCCGTCACTTTCAGAAAAAGCAAAACCCCGGGCCCAATTGATTGGTCCCGGGGTTGCTTATGATTCTCGGTCCGGCTTACGGCGTGGCCGGTTTATCCTGCGTATCCGGTTGGGGCAGCAACGGAGAGGAAGGCACCAGCATCTCATCCTTCACGACCGGTTTCTTCGACTTGCGCATCTTCTCCATTTCTTTCTCGGATTTCTCGGACAGCTTGGATTCTTCCTCCAAGATCTCTGCCTCGGCCTTGCGGACACCGGAGAGACGTTGACGTTCCTGCGCCGCCACCGTGCTGGCCACCAGCGGCGTCTTCAACACCGTCGGCCGGATCAGCACGATGAGTTCCACGCGCTGGTTGTCATCCACCTTCTGGCTGAACAGCGCACCCAACACCGGGATGTCTTTCAGGAAAGGCACGCCCGTCTTGGTCTTGCGCTTGTTGGAGCTGATGAACCCGCCGAGGATGACCGCCTCGCCGTTATGGACAGCGACACGGGCATTGGCGTTACGTTCCGTGGTCGTCGGCACCGGGTTGCCATCGATGATGCGGTCCTCACCCAATTGCGCCACCGACTGGACGATATCCAGCACCACCAATCCCTCCTCGTTGATGAGCGGGAGGACTTGCAGCGTGATACCGACCTGTTGGTTCTGGAAGGTGGACCGGGCGCCACCATTGATATCCGTCGTGCTGCCCGTGATGAACGGCACCGTCTGACCCACGAACAACGAGGCCTCCACCGCGTGCGAAGTCTGGATGCGCGGCCGTGACAACACATTCACCGAGGCATCACCCGCCACGGCGTTCACCGCCAGATCCCAACTGCCCAACTGGCCGAAGTAGCTGAAGCTGTTCGCGAGTCCGCCCGGGAAATTCGTCAGGCTGCCGAATTCAGCGAACTTGCTGCCACCGAAGAGCCGCTTGGACCCATTATCAAAGGAAGTCGCATTGGCCCCTGCCACCCCTAAGTTGAGATTGTCGCTCAAGGACACTTCCATGATGATCGCCTCGATCAGCACCTGTTGCTGCACCACATCCAGCTTGGCGATGATCTCCTTGATCATGGCCCGCTCTTCTTTCGTGCCGAAAACCAGCAGGGCATTCGTCCGCTCATCGGGGATGATCTTGGCATCACCCAAAATCGGAGCGCCCCCACCTTGGGCCGCCCGGCTCACAATGCTCGCGAGCTGGTTCTGGAAGTTCGATTGTGCCCCGGCAGCATTGCTCAACGGCTGGCCCGGCCGGGCTTGATTTTGCAAAGTCTGGATACCACCAGTGCCACCAGCACCGCCCACTCCCAAGCTACCCCGACCGGTCGTGCCCGTACCTGTCAAACCACCTCGCGTGCGGGAAGAAGTACTGCCCGCGCGGGTGGAAGTCGCCCCGGTGACCGCCCCACCGGAAGTCAGGCTGCCCAGCACCGCTGCCATATCCGCAGAGAGTGCATACTTGATAGGGATCAACTCCAGTTCCACTTGCATCGGCACGCTCACGTCGATCTGTTCGATCAATTCGACCATGCGTTTGATGTTCACCGCGTAGTCGCGCAAGATCAGTTTCTGCGCGCCATCGATCGAGAGAATGCCGTTGGGCACTTTGCTGAAGGAGGCCAGCACCGTGGCCACTTCACTGGGCAAGGCATTGGTCAACGTCACGATCCGTGTCTCAAAAGATTGCGACTCAGCGATTGTGGCATCCTCTGACTTGAACCGACCGCCTTGCGTCATGGCGAGTGCCTCTGGCACCACCGTAACCGCCTTGTCATTCAAGGGCTGGACGACGATACCGTTCTGTGCCAGCACACTCTCCATCAACTGGATCAGCTCCGTCTTGGTCA
>CAZRGY010000482.1:0-3521 GCA_964599715.1 uncultured Verrucomicrobiota bacterium
CCGATCACCTGCTGATGGAGAAGACGGATGTATCATTACTTCATGCCGGTTACACGGACACTTCGTTGCCGCAAAAACTGCAGCGCAACCTTCCGCTTTTACAAAGGGAATGGGCACGCTGCGCAAAAAGCCCTGACATCTGCCAACGCCTGCATGTCGGCAAAGAGCTGGCCCACACACTCATCAAGACCGGAAAATCGGACGAAGGTGAAAAGCTTCTTTTAGATTTGCTGGCTGATTGGCCAGATGCCGAATCTGAAAATCAATTTGCAGCGGAAGCATTGACCACATTGCTCTGGCAATATCAGGAGACAGACCGCCCACAAATTGCCTGGGAATTATGCCAAAGCATGAGTCACAAACTGGCAAACCTACCAGCGTATCAGCTCCAACTCGGACTGAGCGCTTTTCAAGTTCAACGCTTCTCCGATGCACTGAACGCTCTCACAACTTTTGAGCAGCAATGGCTTGCTGGAGAAGTCACGATTCCCGTGCCGTTACGCTACACCGGCCTTGCCCTTTGGGACCTGCAAGGGCAGTGTTATCTGCAAATGGGCAGCATGAATGACGCCGCCCGGATGTTCGCCAAATGCCTCAAGGCTGGTGGCGATGCGCACGAATACAAAACCAAATTACATCTCGCCCGCCAACTTTCAGCCTGATGACCGCCTTGGAATCCAAGTTCAAGTTGAACGAGACTTTCGTCTGGGAGCCGATGCCCGACGGTTGCATACTCTATTGCCAGACTTCAGGCCAGATCCTCACCATCAATCCGACGGCGGAACTCATCCTGACCTACTGTGATGGCGAAACCACATTGCAGGGAATCTTTCAGGCTGTCAGCGAGGACGCCCCACTGGATGAGGCCTCGTTCCAAGCCGCCGTGCAAAAGCTCATCGAGGAAAAAGTCCTCATCCCCGCCTGAGCGTGAGCCGACTCTTTAGCTATACCATCCAGGACATCACACTGCATTTGCGGGTGGATGCCCCGGCATTGCTGCCACTTGCTGGGTGTTTGCACTCCAGTTCATGCCATGGCTCGCAAGAATGCCCTCACGACACTGCGGCTGCGATCATTTGGAGCACCGACACAATCGGTCAGCCGATTCTCGAGATTGAAGGTCAGTCCGAGGCCAGCACTGTCACCGAAGCGATCCTTTTCTTCCTGAGCGAACACCGATTGACACAACTTTTTGCGGAGAGACTCCAACATCTGCTGCAACTTCACGCTGCCACCATCGTTGATCCGCAGGGTAACGGCTGGCTAATCTGTGGTCCCTCACGCGCCGGCAAGACCTCGCTCACGCTTGCCTTTATCTTATCTGGGTGGCGTTGGCTTTCGGATGAATACGCACTCTTTAAACAAACTGACCCAGCCACTATCCTAGGTTTTCCCAGAAACTTTAACCTTAAGGAAAGCTCCTTCCCTATCTTTCCTGAGACCGCCGCTCAACCGCACACGACGGAATTCTTCTCTACGGGGCGGCAACTTAGGGTCCGTTTCCTCGATCCATTGGATATTGCCCCCGGAAGCTGGCAAAAAAGCGCACCCTTGAAGGGATTGATCTTTCCTCGCTGGGATGCGGGCGCTACCTCACCAGTGATCCGACAGACCTCAGGCATCGCCGCCGCACAAACTCTGTTGGGAGAAACCGCATCTTGGCAACCATGGGCACTGGAGATCGTCAGCCACATTTGCCGCGAAGTGCCTGCGCTCGAATTTATCTATTCCAATCCCCGCGACCTCATTCCGCTTCAAAAGGCCATGCTCGACCTCTCAAAGTGATGGTTTCAATGAGGCCGCCAGATAACCGTCCGTGCAATCAATCTTAAGTGATTGCCCTTCTTTCACCTCACACCCGGCTGAAAACAACCTCACCACATTGCGCCAATGGCAATCCTCCTCCACGGTCATCGGGTTGGTGGATATCAGCACTCCGTCGCATAACTGCGTGGTGAAATAAAACAGCACCCCATTGGCGAAGCCATTGCTAGCGACCATCATTTCGACCACATCCGGGCAAGCCGACTCTTCACCTGAACTCAAATCAGATTCCATGAGTCGCACCGGCTTAAATAGCAAAGCCCACGCCTTGGCAGTTTGCGGTGCGACAGCAAAATTGACTGAAGCAACTGCGGGACTTAGTGCCTTGAACTGAATCCCGTAAGACTGTTCCCAAGCCTCCAGAGTAGCCGGCTCAAAACGGTACCGCGCTGATATTTTCTCCGGGATATGCGCCAAGACAGCCCAAAGCTCCACTCGCGCCGGTAAAACCTTTCCTCCCGGCTTCAAGAATCTCCTCACTGCATCGCGATAAACATCCGTGATATCCTCCCCAAAAGGATCGTTTCCAAGCAACTCACCGATCACAACATCGGCCTGCTCTGGCAATGTCACTTGGGTGGACCAACCGGGTATGACGGTGATCTGATCTCCGAAGCCGTTCTCTTTGATCATCGCCGCCGCTTGCTGCCGAACCGCTCCCGCTTCAATCGCATAAACCTTCCGCGCGCCAGCTTTGACCGCTGCAATTGCCAACACCCCAGTACCTGTCCCCAGATCCACCACCACGTCACCAGGTTTCACCGTCTGCCGGATCGCCTTGATGAAAGCTTCCGTACGCCCCCGATCATTCAGCATATCGATATGGATCGACGCTTGATCAAAAGGTGCCTCACTCCCTTCCCCGCCGTTCGCCGTTAAGACCCCCGCCGCTTCCAACTGCTGGATAGTGCGCAAAGCAAGCATCCAATCCTGAGTCCCTACCAGGGTGGGCTTTAAGTGATCCAGCGCCTCACCGACGGCGAGCGGTCGGGCAAATATCTCCAGCAAGCGCAAGGCATGAGGCCCGCAAGCATGAATCCGCCCCCCGACATCAACCTCCAGCTCATTACGCGCATCCAAATGCAGCCTCAGGTCAGGCAGCCTTTGAAGCACTCGCGCTAGATTCATTGGCACAGGAAAAACTCATCGTCACCCCATTACAAGAAAAGTTGCGTAATCGAATGACGCCAGATTCTGCAGACATGCTTAAAATTAAAAACCCTGAAACAATTAAGTTTCAGGGTCTAAGAAAGTGGTTGCGGGGCTAGGATTTGAACTTGGGATCCCGCATGCGGGATTATAAGCCGGCTCTCCGCCTCAATCCCGTCATCTGATAGAAACCGTCGCCACCCTTCTGTCGTTTCAGGAGATTCTCCAGTTTCCGCGCTTCCCTCAGCGACATAGCCTCGCTCGTCCATACCAAACTCCAAGGTCCACGATGCTTCGTCCATTTGGAAATCCCCGAGTTATGATCCACCAAGCGCCGGGATACATCTTCAGAAAGGCCGATGTAGAGCCTTCCTTCGGCATTCTGCACAACATAGACCTGATAAACGGCGTCCATTCCATCTCCTTAAAAAACAAAATCCCCGAACTTTCGTCCGGGGATCTGAAAAAGTGGTTGCGGGGCTAGGATTTGAACCTAGGACCTTCAGGTTATGAGCCTGACGAGCTACCGGGCTGCTCCACCCCGCGGT
>CAZRGY010000483.1:0-1876 GCA_964599715.1 uncultured Verrucomicrobiota bacterium
AATTGTTGGCCGTGCGCAACGGCTTCTCTTCCTTACCCAGCAACTCTCTCACCAGTGCCCGGCGTTCATCCTCCAGTCGCTTGATTTCCTTGTCAGCATTCTCCGCCCGTTTCGGCTTGGGTGTCGGCACGCTCTCGAGCCAGAACTTGGGTGGCGTCACGGCCACGTTCAATCCTTTCAACGCGTTGAGCTGCGGTTCATAGATGTAGTCCAGTTCCGCCAGGATGATGTCCTGGATCGTCACTTCCGGGCAACCGATGGCACGGAGGTTCGCGATGTACTTCTTGAAGTCGGCCGACTCAATTCTGGCCCAGTCAAAGTCTAACGTCGTTGCGTTGGTGACCACCAGCGTGTCAGTCACCGCCCGCGCGGTCTTTCGGTCCGGAATGGCTGCTGCCGCTTTGCTTTCAACCGAACTCTCGGGCTGCTCCGCTGGTTTCTTGGAAAGCATCGCCCAACCGATGCCCAGCCCCACGTTCAGGCACACGGAGACTGCCAGCAATTTTGCTCTGGTCTGCATTTGTGATTTCCTTCCTTTGCTTCAGCTTCCCCTAAACTTTCAAAACAGCTAGCGCGCCGTTGATGTCGGCCTCGGATCTGGTGCCAGATTTCGCAGCCACCAGCCACCCTGCGACTGGAACCGCTTGAAATTCTTATCGTTACCCAAGGCGTCCTGGATCGCCTTTTCGGTCACACTCCGTATCTCCCGCTGGGCGGCGAGGCGCTGCTCGGAGCTGAGGCTTGTATCCTGACGCAGCTTGCTCACCTGAGCTTCCGCCGCTTCTTTCATGTCATAGACCTTGCCCGCTGTCTCTTTGGGCAGGCCGCTGCGCTGCGCCAGGCGGTAAAGCTCCTGATACTGATAATCCTTGGCCCGGGTGTATTCCTTGTAGCGATCCTCGCCTAAAAGCTTCTTATATTCCTCATCCTTCAGCTTGTTCGCATCTGCCCATCGCTTCTGTTCCACCGGATCATCCGGGTCCGGGCCACCATAGCGGTAATGCCCCATGGTGTCGGCGAACTGGTCTTCCACCTTGAAGAGCATGCGAAATTCCTGCTCCGACGGTTCAAAAGCCTGCAAGCTCCACTTCATCTGCTGGGCGACCTGTGAATTGCGTAACTTGTATTCTTCCATCTCCTGCGGCGTCAGTATCTTCGCCAGTTCCGCCTCGCGCTGCTTGTTGATGGCCTCCATCTCGGCCATGCGTTCTTCCCCGTAGTACTCTTTGTATTTCTGGTACATGGCCTGTTCCATATCTTGGAAACGCTGCCGGATATCCTCCACCTGTCTGCGCTTCTCCTCCGGCAAGTAGGCGGTGCGGAGCGCCTCATAATCAGGGTAACCCATCCGCTCCCGGCGGAGTTTCTCCAGATCCACTCCTAACAACTCGATCAAGAGCGCCTTTCTCTCTTCCGTAAGCTCGCGATACTTGCGATTCCGCTCGGCGTTGTAAGAATACGTCTCATTCACCTCCCAGTATCCCTGATCGCTGGAAGCGCCATATTTGAACTGACGGTTCAGGGCTCGCATCTTCTCGGCATACAGCTTGGTCACATCACTGTAGATGATGTCCTGTACGGTCTCTTCCGGGCAGCCGATGGACCGCAAGTTTTTCACATACTTGTGATAATCCGCCGCCTCCACCCGTCGCCAAGAGAAAGGTTCACCCGGAATATCCACGATGACCGGTGCGTCTAAAGCAGGCTCCGGCTGCTGCCCCTTCACTTTTTTATTTTCCGCTACGGGCACCGAGCCCGAAGCTTCCGGCTCCGGCATATTTGAAGCACTACGCTTATGCACCACACCCGCCACCAAGATGGCGTTCAAGCCCAGCGAAGCGATGATGACGTAGGACGTTTTCATGGAGCCTTCGTG
>CAZRGY010000483.1:1976-3484 GCA_964599715.1 uncultured Verrucomicrobiota bacterium
CGTTCAAGCCCAGCGAAGCGATGATGACGTAGGACGTTTTCATGGAGCCTTCGTGATGGTGACGCGTGGCGCGATGTTGTTGAACCAATACCCTCCGTGCTGGCGGTAATACTTATACCCCTTCTCGCCGATCTCTTTCGTGACCGCCGCTTCGGAGGCCGCCCGGATATCCTGTAAGGCTTGATTGCGCTGCACGGGTGTGAGGTCGCGATTACGCCGGACCTCATTCGCCGCTTTTTCCGCATCCGTCTTCAAGCTGCTCACGCGCGCTGCCGCACTGGCATCAAAGCCCATGTACGGAGCGGCGGCGACCAGTTGCCGGTAGCTGTAATCCCTGGATAACTCCATCTCCTTGTAGCGCTCCTCGCCCAGTGTCGCTCGCAGATTATCCTGCGCCAGCTTGCTGGCTTCTTGCTGAGCTTTCATCTCTTCTGGGGTCGGCCGCTCACCCATACGGGAGAAGCGTGCCTCTTCCTCCGCCCGTTTGACGGCGAACAAAGCGCGGAATTCCTCTTCTGAGGGATTAAAACCACGCAGCTCATACTTCATGTTGCGCGCCGTGTCCGAGGTGCGGATGTCATAATCGAAGATCTCCTGCGGCGTCATGAACTCCTTCATCCCTTCCAGCATCTTCTTGCGGATCGCGGCCAGTTCCTTCTGGGTTTCACTGTCTATATAACCGCCGGCCTCGGCGTAGATCCGGCTGCGTTCCTCGGAAAATTTCTTGTCCAGATCTTTGATCTTGTCCCGTTGCTCCTGGGTGAGGAAAGCAAGTTGCTTTTCCCGGGGATCCTCGTAGCTGCTAAATGCTTTCCGGATGTCCGCCTCATCCGCACCCAACAGCTCCTTGATCAGCTCCGCACGTTCCTTGTTCAGGGCGGTCAATTGCGCGGCCTTGTCCGGATCGTATCTGCGCGAACGGCTGCCCATATCCGAGACCCAAAATTGATCCGGTCGATAGGTCGGTTGTTCGCGCAGGGCGAGCATCCGTGGTTCGTAAAGTTTATCGATATCCGCGATGATGATGTCCCTGATGGTCGCCTCCGGGCAGCCGATGCCACGCAGCTTGCGGATGTATTCCTTATAATCAGCCGCCTCCACTTCCCGCCAATGGAACTCTGGCTCGATCACGTTCGTCACCACCTGCGGGACAGCGGATGAACTCCGGTTCGCCACCACGGGTTTGCTTCCGCCAGTCTGCACGGTTTCAAGGTTCGTTTCCGAGGCGGGCGGTTTAGGAGAAGCGATATAGGCAATACCCAGCCCGACGTTCAGACAAACTGACGAGAGCAATATCACCTTGGGGGACATAACAGCATGCCTACTATACGCCCGATAATTTTTCAAGCGGGGAATGTCCGCGAGGGCACGAGGGGGCGCGTCCACGCACTGCCCCCGAAATGACCATGGCTCAGGAATGCACAGTGACGCTCCACCACCCTCTCCCCTCAACGGGGAGAGGGCCGGGGTGGGTACGTGGCAAACACATGGGTGACACTTTGTGGCAA
>CAZRGY010000484.1:0-3479 GCA_964599715.1 uncultured Verrucomicrobiota bacterium
CTGGCGGCCCAAGCGCCAATCTACTTAGCCCGCACCTTGGCCACGTAGAGATCATTACCGCCGCTGCTGGAGATGTTGTGCTCGCCATAGCTGGCGGTGCCGCCAAAGGAGCCGGAGAGATACAGGTTCCCTGACGCATCCCGGGTGATGACGTAGGCGTTGTCTCCCTTGTCTCCCCCCGCTTGCAGCAGGTCGGTAATTTTTCCATCGGGTCCGAAGGCGGCGAGATAGACATCTGTTGCCCCGCGGGAAGTCAAGGTGCGCCCGTCAAAGCTAGCCGTCACCGAGAATTCACCGGTCAAAAACGCATTCCCCTTGTTCCCCGCCACGATGCCCAGGCCGTAATCCACCTTGGGACCGCCACCACTGCGGGCCCAGCGCTGCTTGCCGTCGCGGTCGTAATGCACCAGCAACCAGTCGCTATCCCCATGACTGGTCGTGGACTCGTCCGCCGCCAGTTTCGCCGTCCCCTTGAACATACCGGCGGCCCAAACATTTCCTTGTGCGTCCACCGCGATCTCATGGGCCATGGCATTCGTGCTGCCATGGCCTTGCGCGACCCAGGCGACCTCGCCCGCCGGCGTGAATTTTGCCACGAGCAGATCGCGGCCCTTCGCGTTGGTCAGGCTATGCCCGCCCAAGCTGCCGAGGCCGCCCGTGTAACCGCCCACATAAGCATTCCCGGCGGCATCCACCGAGATCCCGTGACCGCTGCTCGCCCCTTTGCCGGCCGTAGTCTTCACCCAGCGCAACGTGCCTTGGGTATCGTAACTGGCGCAGAAGACATGCGCGCCGGGTGAATTGGTAAGGGTGGCGTCACCGAACCGGGCATCGCCCACGATCGCCCCCGTGACATAAGCATTGCCGCGCTCATCCACGGCGATGCCGTGGCCGTAATCGTACCCCTTGCCGCCGCCGGACTTGAGCCAGAGCAAATCCCCCGCCGGAGAATACTTGGCCACGAAGACATCGTAATCACCCGCGTTACTGGCCGATTGGCCGCTGAACGTGGCGTTGGTGCTCTGGTAATGCCCGGTGACATAACAATTACCCTGCGGATCGGTGGCCACGCCGTAGGCCCGGTCAATGGCCGTGCCACCGCCACTGTGCGCCCAGAGAAACTTTCCGTTGGCATCACACTTGGCGAGAAAGAAGTCGTAACCGCCCGCGCCCGGTAATTCGTGTTCACCAAATTTCGCTGGCCCATTGAACTCTCCCGCCAGATAGATATTTCCTTGAGCGTCCGTGGTGATGGCCCGGGTTTTGTCATTCCCCTTACCGCCAGCACTTACAGCCCAGACAAACTCCAGCCCCGCCGCAGCAGCACTGCTCAAGGACAGGGTGAACGCACAGAACACGGCGGCGAAAACAGTCAGGCAAGGGCGAGGCATGCCCCCCGTGATAGCTGAATGGAGACGCGGTGCAAACCTGAATGTGTAGGCGCCCCCGATGCAAGAAGCCGGCAGAAAAGCTGTTGCTTGCAATCTCCTGCGTTTTGCGGAATCCATGAGCCCAGCGGATTCTTTTTGATCAGGATTGAAAGCTAAGACACAGGAAAAACTGGCACAGCTCCATCGCGAGTTGGAGAAGTGGTGCAGCCTTTGGGGGCTGTATCGCCTGTCACGCGAGGCGAAGATCTCTTTTTCCGATCAACTCGGGTTGGCGCTGGGAAAATGTGATATCCAGCGCGGACAGATTTTCCTCAACGGCGTGCTGCTGCTCCCGGAGAATGAGAAACTGCTCTTCGAGACCTTGTGCCATGAGGCCGCGCACATCACCGCCCATCTGCGTTACGGCCCGGCCATCGAGGAACACGGCGTGGAATGGCAGGAGTATATGGAAAAGGCCGGCTTCGAGCCGCGCCCGGTGATCAAGCAGGAAGAAGTGTTCGGGCTGGTGATTTCGGTGCGGGGAGATTTCGGGAAAGGGTGACGGGGAAATGACGAATGACGAAATCCGGATGGCGAAGGAATGAAGTTAAGCTCCCGAGCAATTCCCTGCACCGACCCGTAATAAGCAGACAAGCTCCCGCGGCGGCAAGGCCTGCCTTAAAGTGTGCCGTAGGCACAATGGATTCCTAGCGGCGGCTTTCAAGCCGCCGATGGTGAATCACCCGACTCCGTCACGTAGTGACGGGAGATTCTTTGGTCACTACGTGACCAGATCCATCAAGCGGGTGGTCAGCGGCTTGAAAGCCGCTGCTAAGAATCTCAACTTCGCTACGCGAACAAAGGGTGAGGAATGTTTTCCCAATGATTTCCGGCGAAGTGGTGCGTCCCATTATTTGAACAACTGCGGTGAAGGCCCTAGTTGGGGACGAGCGGCAGCTCGTCCCTACCGTGATTCAGATCACGTCGCCGGGATGCTCTGCAGCTTCTGGTAATTCTCCACCGCGGCGGCGGCGAGGAGGGAGAGGGATTCCACGGATTGCTGCAAGATAGGATCGAACGGGATGATCTTGCCTTCCGGGTCCTGCGCGTTGATGAGCTGGAGCACACCGATGACTTCGTTCTGCTCGTTGAGCAGCGGCGCGGTCAGGAAGGATTGCGAACGGTAGCCAGTGCGCTGGTCGAACTCGCGGGTGCCGCGAAAATCGAAGCCATCCACGTTGTAGGCATCCGCGATATTCACCGACTTGCCGGTGAGGGCCACGTGACACGCCACCTGTTGGTGATTGGCTTTGCCGGTCTCAGGGTCGTAAAGATTCAGGGGCGGAAACTTGATAGGATTACCGGTGCTGCCACCCAGATTGATCTTCAGGGAATCATTCCGCACAAGGGCGAAGTTAAGAAACTTGTCAGCAAACCTCAGGTAGAGCGTGCCCGCATCCGCACGGCAGATGGATTTCGCCTCGATGAGAATCTTCTCCAACAGCTTGTCGTAGTCCGGCTCGCGCATCAGGGCAAGGCCGATGGGGATGACCACGTTCACCAGCCGGTCCGTATGTTCCATCTCCGCCTGGAGCTGTTGGAGATGCCGGGCTTCCTGCTCACGCAGACGGCGATTTTCGAGGCAGGCATCGATCCGGGCCCGGAGCAGGACGGGATCAAATGGGCTGGAAAGGATGTCCGCTGCCCCCAGCTCGATACAGGTGGCCACGGACTCCGCCTCGTCCAGACCGGAGATCATGATTACAGGGATATCGCGGGTCGTAGGGTCGTCTTTGAGCTCCCTGAGGACTTCCTCCCCTGGCATGCCGGGCATCATGGTGTCCAGCAAAATAAGGTCAACCTTCTCATTACGAACGAGTTCCAACGATTTAAAACCGTCATCAATGGTCTCAACCTCGTAGCCGTTATCCTTGAGGCGCTGAGCCAAACGGGAGCGGTTCAACTGGTTGTCATCGACAATCAGGAGGCGTCCGCCATATCGGGAGGCGGTTTTCCGTAAGGGCTGGTTGGCGGGTGAATTCATCGTTTTCAGGCCCAGAGCCCAGATATTGCCATGGCTTTTTGGGAAAAGGGAGCAAAATCAGGTGA
>CAZRGY010000485.1:0-3477 GCA_964599715.1 uncultured Verrucomicrobiota bacterium
GCGATGTCCAGCTTGACCATTTTCATCATGGCTTCCATGACGCGTTTCACTTTCGCCGCATCCTCGGTCTCATACAGTTCGATCAATCCCCGGGGCACGATCTGCCAGCAGAGGCCGAATTTGTCCGTGAGCCAGCCGCATTGCTGCACCTGGCCACCCGCCGAGAGCTTGTCCCAGAAGTAATTCACTTCCGCCTGCGTCGCGCAGTCGATGATGAAGGAGATGGCCGGTGTGAACTTGTAGTGCGGCCCGCCATTCAGCGCGAGGAAGTCCTGTCTTTCGAGGCGAAACTTCATGGTCATCACGGAACCGGGCTTGCCGGGACCGGCATCACTGTAATGGGTCACGCTCAGGACCTTCGTTTTCTTGAAGACCGAACGGTAAAAGGCCACGGCGTCCTCGGCGTTGCCGTCATACCACAGGCAGGGCGTAAGTTTCTTCGGGATGGCGGCATTGGAGGTGATTTTCGTTGCTTTGGTTTTCATAGGCTTTGTCTGCTTTCAATATCTCAACGAACGGGGAGCTGGATTCAGGACATCAAGAGTTAATGAAATTCAGGCATAAAAAAGCGCGAACCGAAATCGGTTCGCGCTTTGATAGAACGGGCTCTAAGCCGCCACGGCGATCTTGAAGCCGCCGTAGGTCATGCGTTTGCAATCGAACGGCATGTCCTTCGGGTCGCAAATCGCGTGGAGGCGCGGGTCTTCCATCACTTTCTTGTTCACCTTGTCACGGTGCGCGCGGGACTTGTAGACGACCCAGGCGAACACCACGGTCTCACCGGGCTTGCACTTGGCCAGCTTGGGGAAGGGGACGCCGAATTTGACATTCAGGTCATCACCAGCGGCTTCGTAATATTCCAGGGCGCCGTGTTCCTTCCAGATCTTCGAAGCTTTCTTCGCGATCGCGAAATATTTCTTCAGATTCTTTTTCGGCACGGCCAGCACGTATCCATCGACGTAGTTCATAGGTTTGTTTTCTCTTTGATTGTTGGTATTTCTTTAAGTGGTGATTTTGGCGGCCAGCAGCCCTTCGTAGTTCTTCCGGCAGGCGTAGGCAAGGAAGAGATTCATCGCGAGCACGACCACACCGGTGACCACACCTTCCGGAGCCACGAAGATGTGGAAGAAGAAGATGTTGATCGTGACGGGGAAGATCATCACGGTCGCGAGCGGGACGAACCGTCCAGAGATCAACAGTAACCCGCAGACGAGTTCGGTGATCTTGACGAACGGAAGGAGATACTTCGTGGCCATCATCCCTTCCATGAAGGTCTTCACTGCACCGGTGGGCTCGGGTGCTTTCACCAGATTAAACAGAACGACGATGGCAGAGAAGGCATAGAGCAGTCCCAGCAGGATTCTTACGATGATGGTTGCGATTTTCATGATAGTTAGAGCAGCAGTATCTGTTCCCGTTGATAATGATCAGGCACCGGGCATCGGCATCGGGATGATGACCATCCAGCACAGGCCGAATTTATCGGTGACCATGCCGAAGCTCGGAGAGAAGAACGTCTTGCTGAGCGGCATGATGACCTGGCCGCCTTCGGCGAGTGCGGCGAACTTGCTCTTGGCCTCGTCTTCCGTTTGGACGCTCAAGGAGAGGGAGAAGCCCTGGAACTTCGATTTGCCTTCGCAGTTGCCGTCCGAGGCCATGAGCACGGTGTCCGCCACGCGGAAGTTCGCATGCATGACCTTGTCGCCGGGCGGCTTGGTGCCGTCCGGGCAGGCGTCATTGCCTTCAGGGGCGTCCTTGAAGCGCATAAGCACGTCCACCTTTGCGCCGATGGCCTTGGTGTAGAAGTTCAGCGCCTCTTCGCATTTGCCATCGAAGAACAGGTAGGGTTGGACACAGGAGGAGAGTTTGCAGGTATCAGTCATAGTGTTTCAGAGTTTGTTGTTGTTCCGTTTTCATCATCACAACGAACGGGAATTCCGTTTCAGGACATCAGGTGCAAATTATTTCCCCTCACGCCTTTTCCCAAAGTTCGTTGAGCGTCTTCGCCAGATCGGCATCGAGGCGGTCGAACATCTGGAGCCAGCTCGGATGCGCGCCCGTGCGTTTGGCAAGGGCTTCGTTCACGGTCTGGCGCAGGGTCAGTTCGGTTTTGCCGTCCACATCGGTGAAGGTGACGGTCGTGATGGTCTCTGCGGGCCATTCGGGGTCCATGCCGATCGAAGCGGGATCGACGCGTTCACCTTTGGCATTCGCGATGGCCATGGTGAAGACGAGGCGGGCAGGGGAATCGATCTCCAGGTAATCGGCCACGCACCAGCACTCGTGCCCTTGCGGACTGCGGATGCAGGAGTGGAAACCGCCACCGGGTCGGAAGTCCATGCGCACGAAGTGCACGGCGCAACCATCCGGGGCGAACCAGCGCGCGAGGTGTTCGGGGCTGCTCCAGGCCGCGAAGACGTATTCGCGCGGGGCATCGAAGATGCGTGTGATGCAGACCTGCTGGTTCTTGGGTTCGCTGTTCTCGTTCATGACAGATTGGGTTTACGAATTGATCAGCCGCCGGCCATTGCCCCGACGATCAGGAATGGCTCGGTGCCATTGAGGATCTCGGCGGGCAATTTTGTTTCGGGTGGTTCGTGGGAGAGGTCTTCGCGGTTCGCGTAGAAGCGCACGAACGGACGGCGCTTCAGCGTGCCATGGTCGCGGATGGTACCGCGCAGGTTCGGGTAGCGGGCCTCGATCACATCGAGCACTGCTGCGATGGTGACGGGCTCCGGCACGTCGAGCTGCAACTCGCCGTCCACGCGGGCGAGCGTGCGCAAGTGAAAGGGGAGCACAACGCGGATCATCATGGCAACGTCTGCACTTCCACGGACAACACAGCCGGGAGATCGCGCACGATAGGTTTCCAGGTGTCACCACTATCAGCGGAGGCATAGACCTGGCCGCCGGTGGTGCCGAAATAGATGCCGCAGGAATCGAGCGAATCCACGGCCATGGCATCGCGGAGGACGTTCACGTAGCAATTCTCCTGCGGGAGACCCTTGGTGAGCGGTTCCCATTCATTGCCGCCTTGGCGGCTACGATAAACGCGCAGCTTGCCCTCGGGCGGGTAATGCTCGGAATCGCTCTTGATGGGGACCACGTAAATCGTCTCGGGCTCGTGCGCGTGGACGTCGATGGGGAAACCGAAGTCGGACGGGAGATTGCCGCTGACTTCGCGCCAGAGATCGCCGGCGTTATCGCTGCGCATGACGTCCCAATGCTTCTGCATGAAGAGCACATCGGGACGCGAAGGATGGATAGCGATGCGATGCACGCAATGGCCGACCTCGGCATCCGGATCAGGCAGTTCGTATTGGGATTTGAGGCCCTTGTTGATGGCCTGCCACGTCACGCCACCATCCTCCGTGCGGAACGCGCCTGCGGCGGAGATGGCGATGTAGATACGCTTGGGGTTCTTGGGGTCCTGAATGATGGTGTGCACGGCCATGCCGCCCGCGCCGGGTTGCCAGA
>CAZRGY010000486.1:0-3469 GCA_964599715.1 uncultured Verrucomicrobiota bacterium
ACAGCACGATGGTGGTGGAGAGGCTCCAACCCGGAGCGGAACACAAGGCGTGTATTTGGATGATGGCGAGGACCACCCAACGGTTCCAACCCAAGTGGATGGCGGTGCTGGCGAAGGCCATCGTGCACGCAGTCGCTACGGCCAGACCACGCAACACGACTGCGGGTGCGAGATGCCGGTCCGCCATGGCCCCGAAGATCAAAGGCGAGATGAAGGCGGCTACGGCTGAAGTGGCAAAGGCATACGCGCGGATGCTCGAGAGGCCATGCGCATCCAGCACCATGCCCAGCGGCACGAGCCACATGCCCATCGCCATGGCATTAAGAAAGAAAAGGGCCGCCAATTCTGCATAGACGGCCCAACTGGTCGCGCGTTGCACGCGGATAGGACACAGGGATGGCGGAAAAATGCAAGTGCTGGTGAGTGAACGACTACCTAGCGAGTCATGGACTTGGTGTGCAGAAGTTTAAGAACTGTTCGCGTATAGTCTCCCTCTCCCCTTAACGGGGAGAGGGCTGGGGTGAGGGGTGAGTCGTGGCACCAAAGCGTAGTTTACTCAAGAACCCAAATGTTCGGCTCGGACTCACACGATAGAATTTCGGCACCGCTTTGCTTCGGCTCACTCCTCACCCGGTTCCGCTTGGGGCGGAACCGACCTCTCCTCGTTGAGAGGAGAGGTCACATTTCACACGGATTCCATGTTTGCCACGGTAGTAGTTCATAACAGGTTCTAGGCAGCAAAAAGGCACCGGCCTTACAGCCGGTGCCTTACTAACCTTGTCGTGAGACAGGTTGCTGTTGGTTGGTTACTTCGCGGCTACGGTTTGGGCCTCACCCAATTCGATACGGGCCGCCACCATGACACCTTTCACTTCCTCGTAATCAATGGTCACCTTCTGGCCGATGCGCAGGTCGCGCAATCTGCCGTAGGTATCGCCATGAACGACTATTTTGCATCCGTCGCCGAGGTTGAACTTGTGCGTGGTCAGCAGGTTTTTCACTTTCAGGGTGTTGGAACCGGCATCGATGGCTTCCACCGTGCCGGAGAAGGTTTCAGACTTGTCCACCACCTTGTGCGCGAGCAGGAAGTCGCCTTGCTTGGTGTAAGTGATGGTCACTTTCTGACCGGCTTTGAGGTCGCCCAAAATCGACTCATCTTTGTGGATGGTGATCTGGGTGCTGTCATTCACCTTGAATTTCTTGGCCATGCCCACGCGGTCCATGACGATCTCATGGGTCGCCGGTGTGGCCGACTTGATATAGCCGGTCTGGTTATAGTGGCGCTGGGCGATGTGCGTGGCTACTAGCACACCATCCGTTTCCTGGTAGCTTACCACGACCTCCATATCCGGCTGCAAATGGTCCAAGGTGGATTTCTGGTCCAAGCCGACGGCAAAGGTGCAGTTCTCGGCGAGGTTAAAGGTTTTATCCCAGAAGAACTTGTCCACCTTCACCGTGCGTTCCTCCGCGTCCACCATGCCGATGGTGCCGGTGTATTCCAAGGCTTTCGCGGCGGTCGTGCTGGATGATTCCGCAGGTGTCAGTGCCGCATCCGCACGAGCCGCAGGCACAGCCGGCAGGAAGACGAGCAAGGTTCCCAGGGCGAGCAGGGTTTTCATCGATTTCATTTTCATCAGTTAAGCCTTTTGTTTTGTTCTCAGGTTCCCGGCATCTCTGTTTGCGGGAGCGATTTGATCGCTCCTGCCAGTGGCATGCCGGAATGCTACTGATTTGTTCAGCATAACTCGGGCCAAGAGGCAGAAAGGACGCTCGGCGGAGGGAATCGGCTTACGTAAGTGTTTGAGAGGGTGACGCTTTCTGAGTTTCTCATCATGATTATTAGAGAAACCTGTGCTTGTGTTGTGTCCGGCAGGCATTATGCTCTCCAAGAATCTCATGAATCCATCCTCATACGCCATAGGTCAGGCGGTCTTCATAAGGACCGACGTGCCTGATTACGTTGAGGAGACGATTCCCTTCAAATCGCTGGATGAACTGGTCAAAGTCTGCACGGAGAGCCATGACAACATGACCTTGGAGAAGGTGGTTGTTTTCAGCATGGTGAACACTGAAGCGACGGCGGTGACGCTGGGCTTCATCTCCGCCTCCCGTGGTCAGCGTCCCGGCACTTCAGAGCCGAAAGAAGCCTGGCAATAAACCGGGTTTTCCCTTTTAAACAGGCGAAATGTCGCTGAAAATGGTGGTTTGCTGCCGTGAAGCCAGCACCCGTCCCAAGGGAGTTTTATCCGGTCCGGACAACGAATCTTGCAGCGCTTCGGCTTTCGCCTTGCCCGAAGCCAGCACCCAAACTTCCTCGGCGGCGGCGAGCAAACCGTAGCCCATCGTCAACCGCTGCGGGGGAGGTTTGGGACCGATGACCGGACGGAACCAAGCGGGGTTGTCCTTGTCTTCATCTCCAGGAAAAAGGGACGCTACATGCCCGTCTTCGCCCATGCCCAGGAACACCAGATCCAATTTTGGCAGAGCTTGCAGATTGCCATCTGCGAAGGTGGAAAGCTCGCGTATTGCATGATTTGCCCCGGCCTCGGGCTCGATCTCACCCCGGAGGCGGTGGATCTGAAAGGCCGGGATATTAAGTGGCTTGAACAGTTCCGCCTCGGCCACACGATAATTGCTGTCGGCGTGATCGGGTGCCACGCACCGTTCATCGGCCCAGAAGAAATGGACGTTGATGAACAGTTCCAAGCGGGCACTGCCCTTTTCTTTGACAGCCGCGAAGAACTTTTGCGCCACCCGCCCACCGGACAAGGCCACGGTATAGGGCTTCACCCGGTCCTGCCGTTGGACCAGGACTTGCAACCACTTTTCGGCAGCGGCTTCCGCCAGCGCGTCGTCGCTCGGGAACGAAATCAATTCGTACGCCACAACAATTACTCCGTCGGATGCGGGTTGTGCCACAGGTGACCGCCGAGAGCGAGCAGGTCATCCGAGGCCACCGGGCCCCAAGTGCCGGCCGAGTAGAACTCGCGGTTCGTCAGCGGCTTGTTGCCCCAAGCAGCGCGGATCGGGTCCACGATACCCCAGGCGGTTTCCACTTCGTCACGGCGGATGAAGAGCGTCGCATCACCGGAGATCGCTTCCAGCAGCAGGCGCTCATAGGCTTCCGGCGTGTAGGCGCCGAACTCGGAGTCGTAGCTGAAATGCATGCGCACGGGGCGCAATTGCAGGCTGGTGCCGGGTACCTTGCCGTTGAAGCGCAGGTAAATGCCTTCGTCCGGTTGCAGGCGCAGGGTGATGGCGTTGGAATCCAGCTTCTGCCCGCACTGCTTGGCGAAGAGTACATGCGGCGTGGGCTTGAACTGCACGCGGACCTCGGATGCGCTCAAAGGGAGGGACTTGCCGGTGCGCAGGTAGAACGGCACGCCGGACCAGCGCCAGTTGTCGATGAGCAGTTTCATCGCCACGAACGTCTCCACGTTCGAGTCCGACTTCACCTTCTCCTCCTGGC
>CAZRGY010000487.1:0-3467 GCA_964599715.1 uncultured Verrucomicrobiota bacterium
ATCCCGACTTCAACACCGAGATCATCATGTACTGCGGCGGCGGCTACCGCTCCATCCTCACCGCCGATGCCGCGCAAAAGATCGGTTATCAGAAAGTCTATTCCCTCATGGGCGGCTACAAAGGTCTCGTCACCGCCGGCTGGAAGATGACTTCCTGAACAATGGCCCGCCGTTGCCACCGGCTTGGCCTTGATTTTTAAGGGGGATGATGGGATTTATTTCTCATGCCCCCAAGGATGGTGAATTGGCTCTCCCGACTGGCCCGCTACCTATGTAGTCGCACCGGCGCTGCCTTGGTCGTCCTGCTCGTATTCGCCCTCACCGCGTTCGCGATTCTGCAACGCCGCGAACCCGAACCTTCCTATCAAAACGTCCCCGCCAGCGTCTGGCTCGAAATCGCCACCACCAACGCGCTAAACACACCCGAAGCCATCACCGCCTTTCGGGAAATGGGCCCGGCGGGGCCTATGTATCTGGGGCAAGAACTCCTACGCAAACCCTCCGGCGTGGCAGACTGGCTCCTAGCACACCATCAAAGCATCCCGGACCCACTAAAAAAACTTCTACTCAAGCCACATCAGCAGCCAAAAGAAGAAGTCATATTAAGGATCTTGAGCGGCATGCGCACCAACGCCTCTCCGGCCGTCCCCATGCTGATAACCTGGCTGGAGACACAGAACAGTGCAGCATCTGGACAAGTCATTTCCCCAGTTTCCGGTTTTAAAATCAGCAGCAATGCGATCGGTTACACCGCCTCGGGACAACCTGTCGCCCTGACCCGGCAATTGGTCGTCCCTACGACACAGTCAAACCGTCATCAAGCCCTGTTCATCCCCTCAGGCGGAACCCTTTCCTTGCAGACCCAGATGATGATCGTCGCCCCGGGCATGGTGACGACCAACATCATAGTCAGCACCCGTTACGTCTCCAATTCCATCCCGCTCGCCGCCCATGCAATGTTAACGACTTTGGGCAGCGAAGACCCAAGAATCATCCCATTGATGTTTCGTCCGGTGGAAAGCCGCACTTTCTACGGCCCGCCCCAATTCAGCACCAATCTGAAAGTGGCCGCCCTACAGTCTGTTCCTTTTCTGGTGCAGAGGGCCTCATCCCCTGATATCCGCGTAAGACTCATCGCCATGGGTCTGCTCAAGTTGACATTGCCGGAATCCACAGCGGCCACCGAACTGTTTATCCAGGCGCTGCGGGACAATAACTATGAGGTATTTGATATGGCCATGGGCGCCTTGCAATCCAACACCCAAGATTTGGACCGTATCGTCCCGTTAGCCCTGGATGGCGTCCGTCTCCGGTCAACCACATCTCCATTCCCTGCCTACAGTCGCAGCACCGCGACGTTACCTGCACTTAAGGAATTTTCCCGCCATAGCCCGCTGGTGGTTCCCGGCCTGCAAGACATTCTTCGGCAGACGACCAATGGACTAGATACGAGGCTCTTACATCTGCTGGGCGAAATCGGCACTACCAATAATGTCGACCTGGCCTTGATCGGCTCTTTCACCAATAGCCCGACCGGTAACATACGAGCCAAGGCTTGGTTTGCCTTAGGCAATATCACTGGCGATTCCGAAGCCAAAGTGATGGAGCAATTGACCCTGTTGGAGGGTGGTGCGATCTGGTCGGCCTACATCAGACTGGGTGAACTGGGCCCATATTCAGAACGAGCCGTACCGCAAATCCGTGCAGGTCTAACGAACAAGGAGATCCGCATCGTCGCCAAAGCCGCCGAAACCCTTGGCAAGATCGGCTCCGGAGCCAAAGATGCCCTGCCCGATCTCGAAGCCCTCCGCAATCACCCTCACCTCATGGTCCGTGAACCCGTCGAAGACGCCATCCGCAAAATCTCGGCCAGCCCCAAAACAAAAGGCGCGGAATAGTTCCGCGCCTTTGCCGTGATAAATTATTTTCAGTCGCTTAACCCAGCGCCGCTGCTTTGCGATTACCTTCCATCATGAAATCGAGGTAGTAGCTGAGCTGCTGCTTCATCTGGAGACGCGGCACGATGGCATCGATCAGGCCGTGATCCAGCAGGAACTCGGCGGTCTGGAAGCCCGGCGGCAATTCCGCCTGCGTCGTGTCCTTGATGACGCGCGGTCCCGCGAAACCGATCATCGCGCCCGGTTCGGCGATGATAAGATCGCCCACGCTCGCATAGCTCGCCATCACACCGGCCGTGGTCGGATGCGTTAGCACACTGATGTATGGCAGCTTCGCCTTCGCGTGCAGCGCCAACGCACCACATGTTTTGGCCATCTGCATGAGGCTGAACATACCCTCATACATGCGCGCCCCACCGCTCTGGGAAATGATGACGACCGGCAAGCTCCGGTCCGTGCCGGTCTCGATGAGCCGCGTGAGCTTCTCGCCCACCACTGAGCCCATGGACCCGCCGAGGAAACTGAAATCCATCACGCCAAGCGCCACCTTCTGGTTGCCCAGCTTGCCGATGCCCGTGATGACGGCGTCCTTGGAGCCGGTCGATTTCTTATACGCCTCCAGTTTGGATTCGTAAGAAGCCACCCCGGTGAACTTCAGGATGTCCACCGCTGTCATGCCCGGGTCCATCTCCTCGAAGGAGCAGACCTCGACCAGTGAGTGGATGCGTTCCCGGGCTCCGATGGGGAAATGATGCTGGCACTTGACGCAGACCTTCAGGTTCTCATCCAGCTCCTTGTCATAGATCATCGAGGTGCACTTGGGACACTTGGTCCAAAGCCCCACCGGGATGTCTTTCTTCTTGCTGGAGGAAGCCCCGATCTTGGGCTTCTTCATGAAGGTGGTTTCACCGGTATTCGCCGGCGGCGTTACGGCGGGCTCTACTGTTGTCTCAACACCCGCGGACTTTTTTGTGATTGAAGTTGTTGCCATAGGTCTGATCCGGCTGCTTTCGGCCCGCCATCACGACATTTCCATCGACGCCAATTTCGTTACCGTTAATGCATCGAATAGAGCCCCTATCATCTACAAACCGCGCGCCACTGTCCAGACACAAACCTCCCCCGCTCCCCCCTCCAAAAGCGCTTGGGCACACGCGCTCGTCGTCGCCCCCGTGGTCAGCACATCATCCACCAAGAGGATGCGTTGTCCTTTGATATCCAACCCTTTACGCATGGAAAAAGCCTTCCGCACGTTCGCCGCCCGCTCTTTCCGGTCCAACTTGGTCTGGGTGCGGGTAGGAATGACCCGTTCCAGCAAATCCACCCGCACCGGCAATCGGACTTCTTTGGCCACAGCGCGGGCAATCCGTTCCGCTTGGTTGAACTCCCGCTCCCGTTGTTTGTGTGGATGCAATGGCACGGGCACCAGCGCATCAAAGGTTTCGTCCACCAGCTTTTCCCGCGCCCCTTGCAGCCACAATTGCGCCAGATAGGTCTCAAACCACAGCTCCCGGTTGTATTTGAAGCGGTGGATGATCTCCAAGACCGTCCCTTTGGCCGCCACGGATG
>CAZRGY010000488.1:0-3461 GCA_964599715.1 uncultured Verrucomicrobiota bacterium
GGTCCGCCGCCGCCTGCCGCGCCTCAGGATAGACCTCTTTCGTTTCCTTGTAGGGGCTGAACGATTTCACCGCCGTTTCGTAATCCCGTCCCGGCTTCAACAGGAAGCGTGCCGCCATGAACTCTTCACTGGTCTCCGTCTCCGGCATGGCCATCTGCTCATCTACCGGCGGCATGGCCGTCCAGCTATTGTAGATGTGCGCTACTCCATGCTACCTCAGCATCGCAAAGTAGTCTGGGTGCAGGAAATTCTTGTTCCGCATCTCCACCCCATACCGCCAGTCCTTCGGCAGCTTGCCCAAGAACGCATCCAGCTCCGCCACGAAATCCCGCCCATTTTCGTAATCTGTCGGATAGAAACGCGAAAACTCGAAAATCAGCACCCCGACGTGCTTCCGAAACTCCTCACATGGCTTCAAGAATGCCGTCGCGAACAAGTCTGCATTCAGGTAATCCCGATTCGGCTTTCCGGTCTTGGCCCCAAACCGGGGCAGGTTGCCGAACTTCTTGATCGTGATGTCATCAGTTACCTTGAACGCGAACAGAAGATCCTCCGGCACCTGGCTCACCAGGCCATGCAGATACTTTTGGGAGGGGAACTGGTAATAGGCCGCATCCACGCACACCGTCTTGAACGTCTCCGCATACTCCGCCAGGCAATTCCGCTCAAACCGCGACTCCGCAAACTTCCCCCGATACACATACCGCTGCTCATCATATATCTGCCCGATCCAACCGGTATACTTCCAGGACGATGTTCCGGGGTAAATCCCGCTCGTGGCGAAGGCCTTCCCGGCCCAGATTTGACGGAGCTTCCCCACTCATTGTTGGCATTCTATCGCGTCCCCAGAATTCAAGACAGGCGGAATTTGCCTACTCTTCAACCTGCACCCGCTACCGGACGGTCAGCACCGCACAATCAGCCTGCCGCACCACGCGTTCAGCCGTGCTGCCAAGCCAAGCGTGCTTCAAGCCGGTGTGTCCATGGGTAGTCAGCACAATAAGATCCGCGCTCATCGATTCGGCCGCGTGGCAAATCACCTCATATGGCGTCCCTTCAAGCACGACGGCAGAGACTTTCACAGCCGATGAGTCGCTCAGTTTCCGCGCCATCCCCTCTAGATCCGCCTCCGCCTGCTTGATGAAAGGCATCACCGCGTGACTCATAAGTTCACTCCCGAGCAGGTAAGATATCGCCGATCGATCAATCACATAGAGAAGGATAAGCTCGGCCTCGAACTGGGCGGCGAGATAGGCGGCCCAAGGCAATGCTTTGCCGGATATTTCAGAGAAGTCCACCGGCACGAGTATCTTCTTGAGGTTGAGTCCATCGCCTTTGCCGCTCTTTCTACGAAAGTTTCGGGTCGGGACAGTAAACACCGGACAGGGAGCATGGCGAACAACCCGTTCGGCAGTGCTACCCATGAGCACGCGCTTGGCTCCGGAATGGCCGTGCGTGGCCATGACGATCATATCCGCCTCCAGTTCAGTGGCGGCGGTGCTGATCTCATGGAATGGTTTTCCGGTTCGGACCGCTGAGGAGATGGTAAGCTTGCGTTTCCGTTCGCTTTCGGCCAGGGCAGCCACCTTTGATCTCATTTGTGCCATCACCCCAGCTTCGTCCCTGGCCAAGAGCAGGGATTCCAGTCCTGCCAAACGGGCAGGCGGCTCGACGACATGAAGCAAGGTGACGCCAGCTTTCAGTTTCTCCGCCAAAGCCGTAGCTGTCTCTAAGCCAGCCAACGACTCCTTGGAAAAGTCGGTCGTGGCGAGGATGCTTTTGATGCTCAACGACATTACTTTTGGCAAGCCCTGTAAGGGTTTCCTGATAGTGGCTTTCTTTGTCTTCATGCGGCCTAGTTTGTTCGGTATATGCCGGTTACCTTATCCCATTTCGACGATTGGACAAAGTTCATCTTCTATCCCATGAAAGTATTTTTGGATGCAGCGACAACCGCAACAGGCCTGCCTGCCTGCAAGGTTTTTATGCGAGAGCATAATGTGAAGATTATCAAACCGCCGCTCTGCTACCCACCTTTTCTGGTGTTTCGGTGAGCCAAGAGTTTGCTAATGACAGCCAAGATAGGTGTATACCCCCTTGCTGTTGGCAGGCAATTTTTGTTTGATTGAAAACAACATAACAGGCAAGTTAAATACATCTTAAACCAGCAGCACTGGCGTGGCTGGTCGCCCCAGCTCAAACAGTAGGTTCCAGGCCAAACATGGAGTCAGCGAGAATGAAAAATACCCTCTTAAAATTTTTCTTGATCACATTGCTCATCTGGTCTGCTGCCGACCCTGCGGATGCCGCCGAAAGCCAGACAGTAGCCAGCAAACCGCGTCCGGTGGACCCCAGCATCAAAGGTGTAGAGAAAGCGGTACTCACTCAAGCCCCTTTCGTGCCTCCGCCCATCACGCGTCAGCATGCCACCAAGGTAATCGTGCAACTGGAGGTGATTGAGGCCACCCGCCGATTGGCGGACGGGGTGGAATATGTATTTTGGACATTTGGCGGTGAGGTGCCCGGCAACTTCATAAGGGTGCGGGAAGGTGATCTGGTCGAGTTCCACTTGCTGAACCACCCGACCAGTAAAATGCCGCATAACATTGATCTGCATGCCGTGACCGGGCCGGGTGGCGGAGCCACTTCTTCGTTCACGGCTCCCGGCCATCGCTCGCAATTCTCCTTCAAGGCGTTGAACCCCGGTTTGTATGTCTACCATTGTGCCACCGCCCCGGTCGGTCTGCATGTCGCCAACGGCATGTATGGTCTGATCTTGGTGGAACCCAAGGAAGGATTGCCCCGGGTTGACCGTGAATACTATGTGATGCAGGGAGAGTTCTACACCGAAGGACGTTATGGCGAGGAAGGGTTGCAAGCCTTCGACCAGCGCAAAGCCGAAGATGAACGGCCATCCTATGTCGTATTCAATGGCTCAGTTGGCTCGCTGGTGGGCGACAAGGCCATCAAAGCCAAGGTCGGCGAGAAAGTGCGTCTCTTTGTGGGCAATGGCGGTCCGAACTTAATCTCCTCCTTCCACGTGATCGGTGAGATATTTGACACCGTGTATCAAGAGGGCGGTGTGCTGCCTTCCCAGAAACAGGTGCAGACGACGATGATTCCGGCCGGCGGGTCCGCCATCGTCGAGTTTGGCGTGGAGGTGCCGGGAACTTATGTGCTGGTGGATCATTCCCTCTTTCGCGCTTTCAACAAAGGTGCCGTTGGCATGCTGAAAGTGGAAGGCCCGGAAAACATGCTGGTTTATACCGGCAAGGAAGTGGATGCCATTTACTTGGGAAGCCAGGCTGAAGGTGGCAGTGAAGCCGGTCGCAAGATTGTGGAATTGGAGGCCGCCCGGAGGAAGGCCATCCAAGGCAATGAAACCATCGCCGGGTTGACGAAGGAAATCCAGATCGCCAAGGGCAAACAGGTCTATCTGCAAACCTGCTTTGTCTGCCATC
>CAZRGY010000489.1:0-1632 GCA_964599715.1 uncultured Verrucomicrobiota bacterium
GGTATGAGAGGCCACGGCTTTGGCCGCAGCCGCAGCACGCCCCACTTTGAGCACAATGATCGGCTTGGTAAGCGCAACTTCCCGGGCGGCTGAAAGGAATGCACGGGCATCGCCGATCGACTCCATATAGCAAACAATGCTCTTCGTATGGGGATCGTCCCCGAAATGGGTGATCAGATCACCCCAGCCGACATCAAGCATGGAACCAACCGAGACAAAAGCGCTGAAGCCGACATTTTCACGAAAACTCCAATCGAGCACAGCGGAACATAGCGCTCCGCTTTGACTGAGAAAGGCCACGCTGCCCGGTTCGGCGATACCTTCGGCAAAGGACGCATTAAGTTGGATATGCGGGACCATCAGACCGAGACAGTTCGGCCCGAGCACCCGCATCTTCGCACTGCGTGCCTCAGCCAGGCAGAGCTGTTCCAATTCCGCCCCAGCGGCACCTGTCTCGCGAAATCCTGCGGAGATGATGATAACGGCTGGAACTCCGGCCTGGCCGCAATCGTGGATGATCGCGGGTACAGTCTGGGCTGGGATGGCGATGATCGCCAGGTCCACCGGCTCCGGCACGGCGCAGATGTCCGGATAAGCGGCAAGCCCGGCCACGGTCTGACAATTCGGATTAACCGGAAATATCCGATTGGGGGAGAGTTGCAGATTTCGTATCAACGCCTGGCCAATGCTGCCGGGCCTGTCTGTCGCCCCGATGACCGCGATGTTGCGCGGGCTGAACAAAGCCTCCAGCGGCTGGCGTCGGGCGTGGCGAAGCACGTCGTGGGCAAGTTCAGGACGATTTTGAGCGGCTGCGATCATTGGTGCTTATTACTCAGACTCTTTTCTTTTTCCGCAATCGCACTGGTCGTCTTCAACACGGTGTCGGGATTTAGTGAGATGCTGTCGATGCCTTGTTCGACCAGGAATTGGGCGAACTCCGGATAGTCGCTCGGTGCCTGGCCACAAATGCCTATCTTCCGTTTCTTCGCCCGGCAGACGGCGATGACCTGGGCGATCATCTTCTTCACAGCAGCGTTCCGCTCATCGAAAATCGGGGCAACAATCTCACTGTCACGATCAACGCCCAAGATGAGCTGGGTCAGATCGTTCGACCCGATGCTGAAACCGTCGAAAATCTCCGCAAACTCCTCGGCCAGGATGACATTGCTGGGGATCTCGCACATGACATAGATCTCCAGCCCGTTCATGCCCCGCTTGAGGCCGTGCTTTTCCATCTCCGCTTGCACCCGGCGGCCTTCCTCTACGGTGCGGCAGAAGGGGATCATCACCTTAAGATTCGTCAACCCCATCTCCTCACGCACTTTCTTCACGGCCCGGCATTCGAGGGCGAAGCCTGCCTGATAGCGTGGATTGTAATAGCGGCTGGCGCCACGGAAGCCGATCATCGGATTTTCTTCGCCCGGTTCGTATGCTTTCCCTCCTATGAGGTTGGCGTATTCGTTGGTCTTGAAGTCGCTGAGTCGTAAAATGACGTCTTTGGGATAAAACGCGGCTGCAATCATCGCCGCACCTTGTGCCAGCTTGTCTACGAAGAACTGCGGTTTATCGGTGTAGCCGGCTGTCAAAGCCTCGATCTGCGACCTTACCTTCCGATCAGTCAGCCGGTCATAG
>CAZRGY010000489.1:1642-3460 GCA_964599715.1 uncultured Verrucomicrobiota bacterium
AATGCAAGCGGATGCACTTTGATGTAAGTCGTGATGATAAATTCCTCCCGCGCAAGGCCGACTCCGTCATTCGGAATGAACGAGAGCGAAAAAGCCTCCTCCGGATTACCTACATTCATCATGACCTTGGTGCGGGGGCGGGCAAGATTCTTTAAACTCGTCCGCTGAACGTCAAACTGAAGTCGTCCGTCATAAACGATGCCGGTATCACCTTCAGCACAACTCACAGTCACGATTTGTCCATCCTTGAGATGTTCAGTGCCATGTTCAGTGCCAACTACCGCAGGCACACCGAGTTCGCGGCTCACGATAGCTGCGTGACAAGTGCGCCCACCCCGATTGGTCACGATGGCAGCCGCCTTCTTCATGATCGGCTCCCAATCGGGGTCCGTCTTGTCCGTGACGAGAATCTCTCCTTCCTTAAACTGCTCAATGAACTGCGCGCTCTGAATCACCCTGACTGGTCCGCTGGCGATCTTCTCGCCCACAGCACGGCCTGTGATGAGCACGGGTCCGCGTTGTTTTAACTTGTAGGTCTCGACGACCTCCACTGACTTGCGCGACTGCACGGTCTCCGGCCGGGCCTGTACGATAAACATCTCGCCCGTATTTCCGTCCTTGGCCCACTCAATATCCATCGGCGTCGGCTGGCCTCTTTGTGTGGTATAATGATCCTCGATGAGGCAGGCCCACCGCGCGAGCAGCAATATTTCATCATCATTGATGGCGAATTTGGCGCGATCGCCCGCCGGAACAGGAACATTCTTCACCATTCTGCCGCCGCCGACATCATAGACGAGTTTGAATTCCTTCGTGCCGGTGATTTTCTGAAGGACTGGACGATGGCCCGTTTTCAAGGTGGGCTTAAAAACATAATATTCGTCCGGGTTCACCGAGCCCTGCACAACATTTTCACCCAAACCATACGCAGCGTTGATAAGCACGGCCTCGCGGAAACCTGTTTCAGTATCAAGCGTGAACATCACTCCGCTGCTTGCCAGATCCGAGCGAACCATCTGCTGCACACCAATGCTGAGAGCCACTTTGAAATGATCGAAGCCTTTGTCCACCCGATAGCTGATGGCCCGGTCAGTAAAAAGCGAAGCGAAGCACCGGAGGCAGGCATTAACAAGGTCGACGCTCCCCTGAACATTGAGATAGGTCTCCTGCTGGCCGGCAAAACTGGCATCGGGCAAATCCTCGGCCGTAGCACTGGAACGGACAGCCACGCCGGCCGGTTGCAGTTGACCGTCTCTCAGGGTTTCGTAAGCCGTGTTGATTTCCTCTTCCAAATCCAGAGGGAGTGAGCCGCCGAGAATCAATCCCCGGACCTGACTCCCTCGCTTGCGCAAATCTTCCATATTGCCCGTGTCAAGACCGGTGAGGAGTTCACGGATACGGGCTTCCAACCCCGCGGCCCGGAGCAGATGACGATATGCTTCAGCCGTGATGGCAAAGCCGTTTGGAATTCTGACGCCCTTGGGCGTCAGTTCGCGATACATCTCGCCTAGAGAAGCGTTCTTGCCGCCCACGAGCGGCACGTCTCCGATCGTGATGTCAGAAAACCATTTGATGAAGCGTGGCGTCGGCTTGGAAACCTGGCCGACGGAGTTCCCTCGCCGAGAGCGGCTTGCGGAAACCGATGAAGGCCGTTTTTGAGCCATTACTTCTGGAGACTTGATCTTGTTTGCCATAGCAGTATTCCTTCCTTGCTAACTACGCCCCTCATCGGAACTTATGCCTCTCCGTCCGTTGGTGACCGCTCGCCGTTTATTGCAATCTGCCAGTCAGGGGTGTTTTCTCTTATAAGATTTGGAA
>CAZRGY010000490.1:0-3456 GCA_964599715.1 uncultured Verrucomicrobiota bacterium
ATTATGAAGTCGCTTGAGTTCTTCTAATTCTTTGTTTCTTCCATCACTTTCATTAGACTGACTGCGCTCAACTTCGAATGAGGTGACAGACTCAAGTGAGGTGACAGACAGTTTCGGCCTGATAAGAATGTAATGCTTTGGAATGCTAACCTTCACATAACAAAGTTGACTTGAACCATTATCAATATATATAACCGATTCACTTAACTCATCCAAAGTCAATCTTTCTCCATCGCACCACATAAACCCCATATCATCCAACCACTCTCTCACCTCAATGCGATCACCGCAATCGATGTAGAATTTTGATGGGAGTTTAGCTAATGATTCCTTGCGATTTAAGCGATTGAAGAACTCCTCAGTTCGGTCTTGATCCTCGCTCCTCTCTTTGAATTTATCCGTACATCTCGACCAATCTTCCGAAACAAAACTTTTTACAAGTTTGTCATAACTTCCATCAATAAATGGATAAACCTCATACCCCATACCCATCAAGCCATCAATAACCTGTTGCTCGTTCTCTTTCGTGTAGCGAATGTAATCGCCTTTATTGAATTTCATTTTGGACATTTCAGCTCTCCTATGATTTAAGCTTATTGATATCAGCCCGAACCTCATCCGCCTTAACGCGCAAAAGCTCAAGCTCAAGCTCACTATGGCAACTGGCAAACCGTCCGCGAAGCGCCAACGCTCGCCCGAGCCGGCTCAAGCCGGTCCGCCCACAAAGCGACGCGACAAGAAACCCTCCCCAACCGGCCCAGATCCAGACGCGGCCCCACCACCCAATTGGATTTTAGAGCTTCCAGACGACGCCTGGGTGTATGAGATTATGCCCAGACTCGATGGACGATCCAGACAAGCGTTGCAGGAAGCTTTTGCTGTGAGCGAGAAGGGCCAGAAATTCCAGAATTTGTACGCGAAGTTTCTCAAAGTGCGGATCCATCAAAAGCTAAAACAAAAGCTAAAACAACTGCCCCAGGTCAAGAAACAGCTAGAGGAATGGTGGATTCCGGGATGGAAGAAGAAACCGCTGGTAGAAGTGTTTCGCAAGCACCTGAAGCTCCATGACCCGGAAAGCTACGTCTGGGTTCAATCCCTCTACGAGCTGGTCACCCTGATGGGGGAACAGCCGCTGCTACACCCAACGACCGGACAAAATATGCTGCTGGATCCACTGCGGCTCTCGCCCTTTGAGTTCCCCACCAAGACCGCAGAACTGTTCAACACAATGTCCAAGCATATGCCTATCCTTGTCGAGAATGTTATCGATCAGTTTAAAACGCTCAAAAACCTATGGACCAAGACGATTATAAAATTCGAGTTGAGCGATCTGGTCCAACCCAACTTTTTGAAAAAGCTTCTCGAATTGGCGCATGACTCGGCGGTGGAAGCAGAAATGGTAGAAATGGTAGAAAACGAGAAACAAGCCCTTTTTTGGAACCACGCATTGGAGGACCATCCAACCCTCCCCCCGGATCGCCGCAAAGACACGGAGGCATACAGAATCGCAATCAGCCGTTGGCAACGTTTCTTGATCCATCTTTTCCGCCTATGGTTGATCCCCACCAAAAAGGGCTTCGCGGCATTGCCGACCCTGACTCTGGAAAAGACCTTTACCTTATTCAACCGCATGCCCGCACATGCCATCTTCGTCGTGCTAAGAGACATTCCTTACACCGACACGGAAATAGATCTTTTTTCCAGCACCGACGAGGAGGAAATGGAAATGGAAATCCCCGAAGACATGCCTCGGACCGTTGCCGGAATCAGGAAAATGACCAAACTGCTCACCAAGAACAACATCCCGATTGACGCGCGCCCCATCTATCTGGCCATTTACAAGTGGCTGTTTGAAGATATATTGGCTACGACGATCGATCCAAAAGACTATGGTATATTTTTAGATTCAGGTCAAGCTCAAGGCCAATGGGCAGCAATGCTCGGCATGCGGCCAGAGTGGAGAAGGCTCCTTGAATTCCTCGATCCTATGATCACTAAATCACTTGCAATGGGCAGCAGATCCCGAATGACAGTGTGATTCGGGATCGAACAACCGCATGCCAAAAAGACACCATAAAAACTCACCCAATAATGCCCTCATTCTTTCGTGTGTGTTTAGGGAGAAGGACGGCGATTCGTCAAGTCAAGTCGAGCAAGCAAGCAAGCAGCAACCAAGCAAGCAGCAACCTCGATCCGGCATGAGTGCGATGCCGCTGCTTTCGGAGCGACATGCCCACCCGCGCGACCAGCGCGTGCGCTTCATTGACGATGTCGGACAGCACGAGTATGTGATTGACGACGAGCACGGACGGCCCAAAGACGGCAACCGCGGACCCGGCCACACGTACGTCTCCGTGACCACGTTTTGCCACAAGGGCTTTGGCGAGTTTGACGGCGAGAAGATGGCCAAGCTCGTCTTTGCCAACCTGCACCCGCGCTCCTACTACTGGGGCATCCGCGGGCCCGAGGAGCTCACGCGCAGCTGGTCGGAATGGGATCCGATCAAGAAGCGGCAGGTCAAAAAGGAGACCGGCATCTGGCCCTACGTGCGCGACGCCGGCACCATTATGCACGAAATGGCGGAGGACCACGAAAACGGCCAATGGTCGCTGGCCACGCTCGACGAGCAGGAGGCCTTGGGTCTGAACGATTTCGCCAAGCGCTTCCAAGACCACTTTCGCGCCTTTACCGACGAGTTCCCGCACCTGGCCCACTTCTACAACCGACGCTGGACACGCGCGCAGCTCGACGCCGGCGCCACCTCGCTCTTGCCGCCCGAGTTGGAGCACTTTCTCCGCTTCAAGCACGACCACCCGCACCTCGTGCCCTACCGCACCGAGTGGTTTGTCTTTGACGAGGCACTGCGCCTCGTGGGCGCCATCGACATGCTCTACTGGGACACGCGTCTCCAACAGTATTGCATCTACGACTGGAAGCGGAGCCGCGCGTTGCGCGACCACCACTACGACGGGGCCACCGGCACGGCATGGCAGAACGGCCACATGGAGGACTGCAATGTGCAGCATTATCGGCTCCAGCTCTGCACCTACAAGCTCATCCTGGAGCGCAACTACGGCATCCAGATTGCCGAACTCTGGCTCGTGCGCTGCCACCCAGACGCCGACAACTACCAGACGCTGCAGGTGCACTGGGACGAGGCGCTGATGGCCAACATGGCCGCGGCACGGGCCCGCGAGGTGGCCGGACTGCCCGAGGCGCCCTACCAGTCGGGCGACGGCGAAGGCTATAGCCCTTAGCTATCAGCATCGCGCAAGCGGGCCGGCGCGTCCCTAAAGCAAAAAGGCAAGCAAGCCCCAAAACCTACCTAAGCGGTCGTTTCGGCGCAAGTTGGCCATTGTTTTGGGCTCGCCATGCTGATGCCGGAGATGCTGGCGCAGAGCGAGACGGAGGTCGGAGTACGGCATGCGCGCCGTGGTAGCAGTAGTTTGAGGGATT
>CAZRGY010000491.1:0-3450 GCA_964599715.1 uncultured Verrucomicrobiota bacterium
AACTATACCCTTTCGCTGGCCGCCGTTGTGGCCCTGACCGCCGGTTGCGCCTCATCTGGTGTGCAAAACCCGCGCGGTGTCCCGGTCACGGAGATGAAGGCCGATGAGCGTGGTTTCGTGGCCGGCACCGGCGTGGAATCGCAAGATCTCGTCGCCGTGACGGACAAGATGGCCCGCAGCATCATCGCCATCCCCGAGATTGCCAATGCCCAAGGCACGCCGCGTGTCGTCTTGAATCCGGTCGTCAACGAGACGCGCTTCCCGATCAACAAGGACATTTTCCTCACCCGCATCCGTGCGCAACTGAACTCCAAGGCCACCGGCAAGGTACGCTTCCTGGCCCGCGAGCAGATGGCGGCACTGGAGCGTGAACGGGATCTGAAGCAATCCGGCCAAGTGACCGCTTCCAGCGATCCGAACGTCGTGGAGTTCAAAGGTGCGGACTTCTTCCTCACCGGCAAGCTCCAGAACATGACCACCCGCACTTCTAAAGGTGTGAGCGATTACGTGCTCTACTCCTTCCAACTCATCGATGCCCGCACCAGTGACATCGTTTGGGAAGATTTCGCGGAGATCAAAAAGCAAGGGTTGGAAGACGCCGCTTACCGTTAAGCGCGTCCTCCCTCATATTCGGTCATGAAGGTCGCCATTCTCAGCACTGGGCTAGCGGCACTGCTGCTGTTCACGGGCTGCGCCACTACGCCCCAAGCCAAGCGTCTGCCGCTCACCGGCGACGCCTTGGTCGATGGCAAGATGCACATCGAGCAGGGACAGCCCAATGACCGCGTGCTCTGGCAATATCGTACGGCACTCGTCGCCCTGCGGCGCGGAGATTATCCCGAAGCGAAAGCATTGTTGGATGACGCCATCCTGAGCATCGGCGGCATCATCACCAATGACAAGGACGCCCGCAAAGCGCGCAGCATGTTCGCCACGGAGAGCCGCAAGAAATACATCGGCGAACCGTACGAACGCGTGATGGCTTATTACTATCGTGGCCTGCTCTATTGGATGGATGGCGAGCCGGATAATGCCCGCGCCTGCTTCCGCAGCGGTGAACTCATCGACAGCGATACTGAGGTGGAGAATTACTCTGCCGATTACGTGTTGCTGGATTACCTCGACGGCCTGGCCTCGGACAAACTCTTCGCTGACGGCTCGGATGCCTTCAAACGCGCCCAGGCCAATGCCAGTGCGAAAGCAGATGCGCCGCCACCTTATGACCGTGCGGCAAACGTGCTGTTCTTCACCGAATGTGGCAATGCTCCGCAGAAATACTCCACCGGCCAGTATCGTGAGCAGTTGCGCTTCCGTGAAGGTCCGCAAGCCGCGCGCGTGGTGACCATCCGGATCAACAACGGTCAAAGCATTCGCACTCGGCCGTGGGATGATCTATATTTCCAGGCAAGCACCCGTGGCGGACGCGTGATGGATCATATCCTGGCGAACAAAGCGGTGTTCAAGCAAAGCACCGACACGGTGGGCGATGCAGCCATCATCAGTGGCGCCGTCTTGGCCAGCAGCCAGAACACGCAGGAAGCCGGTCTCGGTGTCTTGGCGTTCGGCTTGCTCAGCAAGGCCATCGCGGCCAGCACGACTCCGGCGGCGGACACGCGCTATTGGGATAACTTGCCGCAGTATCTGGGCTTTGGCGCTCTGCGCATGGCACCCGGCACCTACACGGCGCAACTTGAATTCCAAGACGCCGGGGGGCGTCTGTTAAGTAACCTTAGCCGCAGCGTGACATTCGAGGTCAAAGCGGCCGACCGCGACACCGTGGTGTATATTTCAGACAAGAAACAGTAACGTTGTATCCTTATGAATAAGCTCTGGTTCAGTTCTCTCTTGCTCGCCGCTCTGGTCGTCACCGGTTGCCAATCCGGTGGTGCCTACGCCCCGAAGAACGCGACAAAGTATGACTTGGAGAACAAGGAAAAGTTCGTGCTCATGGACCGCATGGTCCAGCGCTCGGTGACCGCCTCCGGCATCCAGAAGCGTCTCCTGCCAGATGGCCGCCTCGAAGTGATCGCCCATGTGCGCAACCGTGAAGCCCGCCGTATCCAGGTGCAGATCAATTGTGTGTTCAAGGATGCGAACGGTTTCTCCACCGATGACGAGACGCCCTGGCAGACGCTGATCTTGACGGAAAGCGCACAAGAAGACGTCCGTTTTGTCTCCATAAACAACAAGGCGCAAGACTTCACCATCCGTGTGCGCCAGGCTCATTGAGCAAATGAAAGGTTAACCATGAAAACGTCACTCGCAGCTACGCTCGCAGTCATCCTGGCGACCGGCTCGGCCTTAGCCCAGCCCGCGCAAAAGGTCGGTCCTGACGGCAAGCCAATGGCTCCGCAGCCCGGACCTCCCTTGACCACCGCGACTCCGGCACCGGTGACCAGCGGACCGGCCTACGTATATCAGCAACAGGCTATCGCCACCCAGCCTTCGCTCATCGCGCCCGAGCAGGCCCGCGCCATCATCGAGCAGTTCAAGAAGGGTTATGCCAAGCTCGGTGAGCCGCGCATCATGATCTACGTGAACCGCGAGTTGGTGGATGAGAAGTCCGGCTTCGCCCTGTCCTCCCGGACCGAGCGCACCACCACTTCCAAGACGACGTATAACAGCGATTTCCAGGTCGATCCTAATTCGGTGAACAAGGCGAACGGCGGGAACATCTCCGCCGGTGGAAACTTAAACATCAATGGTGATGTGAGCGGCACCACGCAGCTCCCGGTTGGCAAAGGTAACATCACGGCGCGTAACGAGAAGTCTTCCCGCGATGAGACGTATCGCCAGAAGGACCGCCCTGAGCAGGCGCTCGCCGACAAGCAGACAGTGCGTGATGTGGAGCGCCTCTTTGGCCGTCCCTTGCGTCATGGGACAGCCAAGATTGTGGACCAACGCGTAGCCACCCAGCTCATGGGCAGCCGTTCCATCCAGGACATCTTGAAGTCGCCGGATACCGAACAGGCCCGCAAGGATCGCGAGGAGATTTTTAAGAATGCCGATGTGGTGCTCGAAGTGCTCATCTCCTCACGCAATGTCGTGGTGCCGGAAGTATCGGGTGACAAGGTCTATGGCGCACCGGATATCCAAGCCACCGCCATCCGCATCAAAGATTCACAGATCATCGGCCAGGCCTCCGCTTCCGACATCCTCGGCAAGGACCGCTATGCTGGCCGGGTGTTGCGGAACTTCGATGTGCGGGAGATCGCCGAAGCCACCGCACTCGCGCTCATGGAAGACATGATGCTGAGCGTGAAAGTGGATTAAGCATCGATCCTATTTAGCAACTATGCCCCGAACGAAAGTCCGGGGCATTTTCATTTCCAAGCCCGGTAGGGCGAGACTCCGTCGAGCCCTACCATGCAGGGTTACTTTCCCTTAACCCCGTAATTGATCCCCATCACCCCGCAGAGCAGGTTCACCACTTGGACATCCTTACACTGA
>CAZRGY010000492.1:0-3148 GCA_964599715.1 uncultured Verrucomicrobiota bacterium
AAAGACGCGACACTGGTCCTGATCGGCCACGGATCCACCTTGAACGCCGATTCTGCCGCCCCCACGCACCAGCATGCCGATGAACTGCGGCGGCGGGATGTGTTTGGGCAGGTCATTGCAGGCTTCTGGAAGCAGGAACCATTTCTCGCCGGAGTGCTGCGAGGCGCCCACCTGCCCAGGGTGTTCATCGTGCCGCTGTTCATCAGCGAAGGCTACTTCACCGAACAGGTGATCCCGCGCGAACTGGGCTTTTGCACCAACGGCCAGACGGATTTCCAACGCGTTCAAACACGCGGGAGCCAGACACTCTTTTATTGTGGGCCGGTCGGCACCCACGAGAGCATGACGGAGGTGCTCATCGCGCGGGCCCGCGACATTGTTTCCACTTTCCCGGATGGCAAGCCACCAACCCCCAAGGAAACCGCCCTGTTCATCGCCGGCCATGGGACCAGCAACAATGAACAATCCCGCAAAGCCATCGAACATCAGGTGGCATTGATCCGCGCACGAGGCGAATACGCAGAGGTGCATCCCGTCTTCATGGAGGAAGACCCACGCATCGGGGACTGCTACACGATGGCGTCCGCTCCAAACATCGTCATGGTGCCGTTCTTCATCAGTGACGGTCTGCACAGCTACGAAGACATCCCGGTCATGCTGGGTGAACCCGCTGAGGTTGTTCAAAGCCGCTTCCAATCCGGCCAGCCCACCTGGATCAGCCCCACCGCGAAGCACGGCAAACGGCTCTGGTATACTCCGAGCATCGGGAATGAACCCCATATTGCGGATGTGATTTTGGAGCGCGTGCGTGAGGCAGAAGCAAACGCCAAGGCCCGGTTTCAAAGCTCCAAATAGATCCCCAACGCCAGGCTTCATCCAAACACCCAAGGCAAATGTGGACTTGGACCTCGGATTTTTCCTGAAGCTTGGAACTTTGGATTCGGAGTTTGCCAAATGGCTTCCATCCCGGTTTTCGCCTCACTAATCTCCGCCCCTGTGCGTTGGGAAAAAGTTACATTGATTGGCGTGGGCCTGCTGGGCGGATCGCTGGGCATGGCGTTGAAACAACGCCGCCTCGCCGGGCGCGTCACCGGCTTTGTCCGCCGCAAGGCGAGCATCCGCGAATGTGTTGCCCACGGG
Organism: uncultured Verrucomicrobiota bacterium; assembly: GCA_964599715.1. GTDB lineage: Bacteria > Verrucomicrobiota > Verrucomicrobiia > Limisphaerales > JAEYXS01 > JAEYXS01. The sequence continues at coordinate 1,141 of CAZRGY010000492.1, forward strand.
GCCGTGGATGACGCCACGCTGGACCTCCACGAAGCTGTCTCGGGTGCCGACCTCATCGTGTTCTGCACGCCGCTGGCCCAGATGCGCGATGTCATGGAGCGCGCCCTGCCAGCCATTGGCGAGGGAGCCATCATCACCGATGTCGGCAGCGTGAAGGTTCCCGTGGTAAAAGACCTCGAACGACTGGCGCGCAGGGCCGGGGCTGAATTCATCGGCAGTCATCCCATGGCCGGTGGCGAAAAGATGGGCGTGCAGGCCGCGCGGGCAGACCTCTTCCAAGGCGCCGTCTGCGTGGTCACACCAACCGCCAAGTCCTCAAAGCCGGCGCTGCGGAAAGTGGAAGCACTTTGGCGTGATGTCGGGGCAAAGACATTGCGACTCACCGCAAAACACCACGACGAACTGGTTGCACGCTCCAGCCACCTGCCGCACCTGCTGGCGGCCACACTGGCGGGTCATGTCCTGAATCCCAAACACGGCAGGGAGCAGGGCCTTCTGTGCGCGGGCGGTTTCCGTGACACCACACGCATTGCCCGCAGTTCGCCTGAGATGTGGCGCGACATCGTGCTGATGAATCAGAAGAATCTGCTTAAGGAATTGAAGACCTATATTGAGGAATTGAAGCGCTTCCAACGTAACCTTAGTTGCGGCGATTCAAAGAGAATCGAGAAGTTCTTCTCCAAAGCCAGGCGTTCCCGTGATAGCTGGCATCAAAACGGCCAAGATTCTTGACCCACTAAAGCAACTACAAATGCAAGAGCCAGACGAATTGTCGGAAAGCGGCAACCCGGTATATCGTTACAAGCCAAGGGAAAAGCCGTTCGAGCCAGCCGTTGGTCATGCAGCTCACATCGAGCTCGTTACCAACCACATTGAAAAACATCTCGGACAACCATCAATGGTCTTTCACGAGATCGTATCGGATTTAGTTCATATTGACGTTCACCTCATTCCTCCACGACCAGAGAGAAACTTTTTCACATTGATCACATCCGGGATGAGTTCCAAATCAATGAAGACACCGGAGGGAATGGAAGAGATGTCTTACGCGGAACTTCTGATATCGCTTCCACCTGACTGGCCGCTGAAACAGGAGGATTTCAAGAACGAGGACTACTACTGGCCTGTCCGCCTACTCAAAGTCCTTGCACGATTTCCCCACGAATACGACAGCTGGCTGTCCTACGCGCACACACTGCCCAATGGCGACCCGCCGACTCCATACTGTCCAGGCACTAAATTCTGCTGCGCCATGCTAGCTCCCCCAATAACGACACCTGAGAACTTTTTCCAACTCAAGGTAAGCCCGGAAACCACAATACACTTTTTCGCAGTTCTCCCATTGTATCTGGAAGAAGTGAAATTCAAACTGAGCAGAGGAGCCGATGAGTTATTTGACAGATTTGACAAACATCAAATAACCGAATTGCTGGACTTGAACCGAAAAAACGTTGCAAAGAAGTTCTTCGGTCTTTTCTAGGAAGCTCTAATGTCCCTTCCCGATCTCATCGAAATCGTGCCGCTCACCGAACCGGTGCATGCCGAGATCACTGTGCCCGGCTCCAAGAGCATCACGAACCGCGCCCTGGTGCTGGCTGCGCTGGCCGAGGGCGAAGTGACACTCAAGGGCGCGCTCTGGAGCGAGGACACGCAGGTGATGGTCGAGTGCCTTCAGGAACTGGGCTTCATGGTGAACGTGGAGCAGGACCCGGATGAAGTCTGCAATCGCACGATCACGGTCTATGGCAAGGGCGGAGAAGTGCCCCGAGGCGGAACGGAAACGCAACCGCTGGAATTGTTCGTTGGAAATGCGGGAACAGCGGCGCGGTTTCTGGCGGCCATGGTCTGTCTTGGGAGCGGTGTGTATCGCCTCCATGGAGTGCCCCGCATGCACGAACGTCCGCAGAAGGCGCTGTTTGAGGCGTTACGGCAGCTTGGTTACCGCGTGGAATCCGAGAATGGAGATGACAGGCTGCCGGTGCGTATTCACGGTGGTAGGGCGGGCAGT
>CAZRGY010000492.1:3158-3450 GCA_964599715.1 uncultured Verrucomicrobiota bacterium
GATGCATCTTCTGCAACCGAACGGCGCGCACGAAGTGACGCGCCCTACCCTTCATGCAAGGTCAGCATCGACGAAAGCTCGCAGTTTGCCTCGGCATTGCTCCTGAGTGCAAGGACGGGCGGCTGGATTGTGGAGATCGAAGGCGAGAATGCCGATGAATCGCCTTACGTCGAGATGACGAAGGAGCTGATCAAGGTGTTCCCGCATCGCGGCGGCGAGTTCCAGATCGAGCCGGATGCGTCGAGCGGGAGTTATTTTTGGGCGGCAGCAACTTGGACTTGGGGAGAACCAA
>CAZRGY010000493.1:0-3443 GCA_964599715.1 uncultured Verrucomicrobiota bacterium
GGTTCAGACCTTCGAAGCCGGCCACTTTGCAGAGGCGGATCATCTCATCGAGATCGGGTGAGACTTTGCCGGTCTTCTTGTCCGGCTTGTAGCTGGCGAGCCAGAGGCAGGTGTAGCCGGGCAACTGCTGTTTGATGTGTTTGAGCGTGGGATACTGGAAGCAGATGATGAGGGCGTCCTGCGGCGTGGTCTTGGTGCGTTTGAGCGAGGCGACGAGTTCAGGGGTGAGGTCGTGGTCGTCCTTGATCTCGATGACGATCTTTTTGCCCTTGGCGCGTGCTTTCAGGATGTCGTCGAGCGTGGGGATTTTTTCGCCCGCATACTTTTTGTGCTTCCAGGTGCCGGCGTCGAGCTTCTGCAATTCCGCCATGGTCATCTCCTCGACTTTGCCATCCACGCCGGTGGTGCGTTTGGTGGTGGCATCATGGATGATGGCGAGCTGGCCGTCCTTGGTGAACCAGACATCGATCTCCACGGCATCGGCCTTTTGCTTGAAGCCCAGTTTCGTGGAGGCGACGGTGTTTTCCGGGGCGTCATGGGACGCGCCGCGATGGGCGATGATCTCAACGGCGTGAAGCATAGGAGCAGACAGACAAAGGGAAAGGCCCAGTACGAGCGGTTTCAGGTTTGAAAGCATGAGGGGAGTTTAGAGGAAATGGAGGGGGAAGGGAATAGGGATTCGGGAGGTCGTGAGAAGGTAACGAGGGAGATTTTTGTGATGCAGAAGTTATCGTTGGTTATGCGAAAACATCCCGCCTTTTCAGGGCTTGTGGATTCATGCATGGCAAACCCTGACCTTCCCCCGAAAGAGTGGACACGGAGAGGGGATAAGTGGCATGGGTTTTTAGTTGAGTTGGTTTTCAAAGTCCACAGGTGATTTGTAACCGATGGCGCTGTGGAGCCGCACGCGGTTGTAATAGGTTTCGATCCAGGCAAAGAGACTCCGGCGGGCCTCGGCCCGGGTGGCGTAGTTCAGGTGGTGGACCAGTTCCTGTTTGAGGGTGCCCCAGAAGGATTCCATGGTGGCGTTGTCGTAGCAGTTGCCTTGGCGGCTCATGCTGGGGACCAGCCCGTGGTCGGTGAGGAACTGGCGGTAGTCGGCGCTGGCATACTGCACCCCCCGGTCGGAGTGATGCAGCAGCCCCGGGGGCGGCGGCCGATGGTGGCAGGCCATTTGTAAGGCCGACAAGGGCAGGCTCGTTTCCAGATGCTCGGCCATGGCCCAGCCCACCAGCTTGCGACTGCACAGGTCGAGCACCCCGGCCAGATACAGCCAGCCTTCGCCGGTGGGGATGTAGGTGATGTCCACCACCCACACCTGATTGGGCGCGGTGACCACCTGTTCGGGCAGCAGGTTGGGGGCGATGGGGCCGTCATGGTCGCTGTCCGTGGTCTTGACCCGGTAGCGTTTGGGCGTGGCCGCCCGCAGGCCCTGCGCCTGCATCAGCCGGGCCACCCGCTTGACGTTGCAGGTGACCCCCTGCTGGCGCAGGGCCGCACAGACCCGCGGGCTGCCATAACGGCCCCGGTGTTCGGCGAACACCCTCTGGATCTGCGCGCCCAGTTGGGTGTTGGCTTGGGCCCGGTCCCCGGCGGGCGCGGCCAGCCACGCGTAATAGCCGCTGCGCGACACGCCCAGGACTGCGCACAGGTCGTTCACCGCATGTTCGTGGGCCAGCGCTTTCACCCGCGCAAACCTTTCCCGCTGGGTTCGGAGAGGATGCCCAGCGTTTTTTTTAGAATGTCCCGCTGGAGCTGCACCCGCAGCAACTCCTCCCGCAACTGCCGGTTCTCCGCCGCCAGATCCGCCTGGCTCTGGGGCGCGGGCACCGGCCCATAACGCTCTTTCCAGTCCCGCAGGTTCCACTGGCTGACCCCCAGTTCCCGGGCAATCTGGGTCACCGGCTTGCCGCTGCTCAACAGCAGCTCCACCGCCGACCGCTTGAACGCTTCATCGTATTGCTTCCGCTTGGCTTTCGCAGGCGTTTTTTCAAGGCTGCTCATAGGCTTGCTCTTTCTCTTACCACTTGCCCCTCCCGTGTCCACTCTTTCGGGGGAAGGTCAGAATGGGGGCACCCCTCATCCTCAATCCTTCTCCCCGAGGGGAGAAAGAGGACGGGGACGGTGCGCTCGTATCATGCAAGCGTTCTACGGCTGCATTTCTTTGTGAAGTGGCTGGCGAGGGTTTGGTCTGGGAGGCAAAGGGAGACGCTGAATAAAGCCGAGTTTTTCAAAACACCAGTTTTGGCTAGCACAAGCCGGTCTGTTCGGCGGCTGTTTTTGGGGTTGAGCGGCTTGGGGGGGCGGGTCCGTTTTGGTTTGACCGCCGTTTTCCGCGCGGTCACCGGCTGGTCCCCGCCTTTTCACCGCGCCGCCGCCGTCCGTCCGCCAATCACCACGTTGGCCAAGCCAAAGAGCGTGTAGAGTTGGTGCCCGTTCTTGGCCAGGCCGCGATAGCGCACCTTCCGATACCCGAAGAGGTTCTTCACGATGTGGAAGGGATGCTCCACGAACGCCCGGACGGACGCCTTGGCTTTCTCGACGGCCTTGCGGGCTTCCTTCTGCGCCCCTTCGGCCAGCTTTTTGAGCACGCCGCGTTTGCACGCAATCTGCCAGTCGATCGGCCGGGCCAACGCCACGATCTCCTCCCGTTTCGCCACCCCGGTGTAGCCCGCATCGGCATGCACCTGCTTTTCCTGACCATGCAAGAGCTCCGCCGTCTTGGTGATGTCCGCCACGTTGGCGGCGGTGACCACCACGGTGTGGACCAGCTTGCTGTCCCGATCCGCCCCGATGTGCGCTTTCATCCCAAAATACCACTGGTTGCCCTTGCGGGTCTGGTGCATCTCCGGGTCGCGCTTCTTTTCTTTGTTCTTGGTGGAGGGCGGGGCCGCGATGAGCGTGGCATCCACCAAGGTGCCTTCGCGCAGCAGCAGGCCGCGCGTCGCCAAATCCGCATTGATGGCTTCAAAGAGCCCCCGGCACAGGTCGTTGGTTTCGAGCAGCCGCCGGAACTTCAGGAGCGTGGTGGCATCGGGCACCCCGCCGGTGGCCAGTTCGAGGCGGGCAAAGCCCCGCAGCGCCTGGCTGTCGTAGAGGGCGTCCTCGAGGGCTTCGTCCGCCAGGCCATACCATTGCTGGAGGAAATACACCCGCAGCATCCGCTCCAAGCCGATGGGCGGCCGGCCGCGCTGGCCTTTGGGATAGAAGGGTTCGATGACCGCCAGCAGTTTCGGCCACGGGATGAGCTCCTCCATCCGCGCCAGAAACTGCTCGCGCCGGGTCACCTTCTTCTTGGCCGCAAACTCCACTTGCGCAAAACTTGGCTGATGCGTCATGCCGATGAATTTAGGAAGCACCGCCGTCGCTGTCTGTCTCAAAGTGAAAAACCGGCGGATTAAATCAGCGTTTCCTTAGTAATGTCCATTGGATGTGAAATTACC
>CAZRGY010000494.1:0-3430 GCA_964599715.1 uncultured Verrucomicrobiota bacterium
GAGAACCGGGGGATGATCGGTCGCGAACAATTGCAGCGGATGAAAGAGTCCGCATTTTTCATCAACACAGCGCGCGGGGCTTTGGTGGATGAATCGGCGTTAGTTGAGGCTTTGCACTTGGGCAAGATCGGCGGCGCGGCACTGGATGCCTTTGGCGAGGAGCCTTTGCCTGCGGAACATCCCTTGCGGAAAGCGCCCCGCCTGCTGATGACCCCGCATCAGGCTTCTTTCGGACGGGATACAGGTCGCAAAGTTTGCGCGGCTGCGATGCAGGCGGTTTTGGATGCCGCCGCCGGAGTGACGCCGAAATTTGTGGTGAACAAGGATGTGCTGGCTTCACCAGCCTTGCGGGTAAAACTGAAGTAAGTAAGGGGGCAGATTTTCTATGAACATCGTCGTGCTGGATGGCTATACCTTGAATCCCGGGGACCTTTCATGGGATGCGCTGAAAAAACTGGGAGACGTGACGGTGTATGACCGCACCCCGATCGAGATAGTGGTGGAGCGCGCGGCGACAGCCTCGATCGTCCTGACCAACAAGTGCCCCATCACGCACGATGCCATCCAACAATTACCCCTGCTGAAATACATCGGGGTGTTGGCGACGGGATATAACGTCGTAGATGTGGAAGCTGCGTATGACCGGCAGATCCGTGTGACGAACATCCCGGATTACAGCACGCCGTCCGTGGCGCAGTTGACTTTTTCCCTCTTGCTGGAACTGACCATGCACGTGGGGCATCACGCCCAGACCACGCGAGATGGCCGTTGGCAGAGCAGCGTGGATTTCTGTTATTGGGACAAACCTTTGATCGAGATTGCCGGATTGACCTTCGGCATCATCGGTTACGGTCGCATCGGTCAGATGGTGGCGAAGATCGCCCAGAGTTTCGGCATGAAGGTGGTGGCATTTTCCCGCAGTCGCACCGGGACGGAGGAGAACGGGGTGAAGTTCGTGAGTTTGGAAGCCGTTTTCCACCTCAGCGATGTGGTGAGTTTGCATTGCCCACTTACACCGGAGACAAAACATCTGGTGAACAAGGAAAGACTGTCCCGGATGAAGCCCACGGCGTTTATCCTAAACACCGGCCGTGGACCGTTGATAGACGAGACTGCTTTGGCCGAAGCTTTGAATAGCGACAAACTTGGCGGGGCAGGACTGGATGTGCTCAGCATGGAGCCGCCCCGGAACGGCAATCCCTTACTCACGGCGAAGAATTGTCTGGTGACACCACATATCGCTTGGGCAACGAAGGCGTCGCGAACCCGCTTGATGGAGATCGCCGTGAACAATCTGAGAGCCTATCTGGATGGCAGACCGGTAAACGTGGTGAATTGGAAGGTGTAAGAGGTCTTTTTACCGGGTTCCTGCCCATCCATTAGTATTTCGAGTGAAAAGACTTGCGATGCCTCTTTTCAGTCTGACTTTTCCCGAGTAGTGTCCGCCCGGAATGTCGGTTGAAAATAAAACCAAACCGCCGGGTAAAGGGGCCGAATGGTGCCGCTTGCACGAGGATGGCCAGCGGACGCAGAACTGGAAGCGCTGGGGGCCTTATCTTGCCGAGCGTCAATGGGCGACCGTCCGCGAAGATTATTCCCCCTACGGCAACAGTTGGGATGATTTTCCCCATGACCATGCCCGAAGCCGGGCTTATCGCTGGGGCGAAGATGGTTTGCTCGGCATCACGGACCGGCAGTGCCGGCTTTGTTTTGCCCCCGCTTTGTGGAATGGCAACGACCCCATCCTCAAGGAACGTTGCTTCGGCCTGACGGGTCCGCAGGGCAATCACGGCGAGGATGTGAAAGAGGTCTATTTCTACCTCGATTCCACACCTACCCATTCTTACCTCAAGGCGCTCTACAAATATCCGCAGGCGGAATATCCGTATGCCAAGCTGGTGGAAGAAAACCAGAAGCGGGGCAAGGACGTGCCCGAATACGAACTGGAAGATACCGGCGTATTTGATGAGAGCCGTTACTTCGATGTGTTCGTGGAGTACGCCAAAAATTCTCCCAATGACATCCTGATCCAGCTCACGATCCACAACCGCGGACCTGAGGCGGCGCCCATCCATGTGCTGCCCACGGTCTGGTTCCGCAACAACTGGGTTTGGGGTAGTGCCCACGAGGGCAGCACGTCAAAGCCACGCATCGAGCAGGTGACGCCGCATAAGCTGGCCCTGCATCACGAGTCCCTGCATCGTTACTATCTGGAAGTGGAGCCGGCTGAGGACGGGCAGAAGACGCCGTTTCTCTTCACCGAGAACGAAACGAATTTCGCGAAACTTTTTAGCAGCCCGAACCAGAGCAAGTACGTCAAAGATGCCTTCAATGATTACGTCATCGAAGGCAAGAAGACGGCGGTGAATCCCGCCCTGCGCGGAACCAAAGCTGCGCCTTACTTCCAATTCGAGATCGAGGCCGGTGGTTCCCGTACCATCCGGTTGCGGATGTATGCGGAGGAAGAAGTGCCCCAGAAAGCTTTTGGTGCGGAGTTTGCCGAGGTGTTGAAACAGCGGATCGCGGAGGCGGATGAATTTTACGCCTCGGTCAAGGAGCCGCATCTATCGGAGAGCGAGCGTTCGGTCGTGCGTCAGGCGTATGCCGGTCTGTTATGGACCAAGCAGTTCTATTTCTACGTGGTGGAAGACTGGTTGAATGGTGATGCCAACATGCCCCGGCCTCCTGAGAGCCGTCACCTTGGCCGCAACCATGAATGGCAGCATCTCTATAGCCGTGATGTGTTGTCCATGCCGGACAAGTGGGAGTATCCCTGGTTCGCAGCGTGGGATCTGGCGTTCCACATGGTGCCGTTCGCGCAGGTAGATCCGGAGTTCTCCAAGAAGCAGCTTCTGCTGATGTTGCGTGAGTGGTACATGCACCCGAACGGCCAGTTGCCCGCCTACGAGTTTGCCTTGGGGGATGTGAATCCGCCCGTGCATGCCTGGGCCGTCTGGCGTGTGTATAAGATCGCCGCGAAACATGGAAGTCGTGACCGCAATTTCCTAGAGAGCGCCTTCCAAAAGCTGTTGTTGAATTTCACTTGGTGGGTGAACCGCAAGGATGACACCGGCAAGAACCTCTTCTCCGGTGGCTTCTTGGGGCTGGATAATATCGGTGTCTTTGATCGCTCCCGTCCTTTGCCGACCGGGGGCACCTTGCAACAGGCAGATGGCACGGCGTGGATGGCCTTTTACTGCACCACCATGCTGGCCATGGCTCTCGAGCTGGCGAAGGATGGCGATACCATCCGCCCGGCCTACTCGGACATGGCGTCCAAGTTCTTCGAGCATTTCGTCCAGATCGCCGATTCCATGAACACGCTTGGTGGCAGCGGCCTGTGGGATGAGGAGGATGGTTTTTACTATGATCGTATCCACACGGATCACTCGGTCATCCCGCTGAAGACGCGGTCGCTTGTCGGCTTGCT
>CAZRGY010000495.1:0-3415 GCA_964599715.1 uncultured Verrucomicrobiota bacterium
AAATTTTATGGAAAATGTTGTCATCATCGGTTCGGGCTGCGCGGGTTACACGGCAGCCATCTATACGGCGCGGGCGGGGCTGAAACCTCTGGTGGTCACGGGAGAACAGCCGGGCGGTCTGCTGACGACCACCAGCATCGTGGAGAATTTCCCCGGATTCCCGGAAGGCATCGATGGCACGCAATTGATGGTGAACTTGCAACAGCAGGCGGAACGCTTCGGTGCGCGAGTGCAGTTCGGTTCCATCGTGGAAGAGGCGGACCTGAAGTCCACACCGTTCAAACTGAAGATTGATGGCAGCATTGTGGAGACACGCACGGTGATCATCGCCACAGGGGCTGGGCACAAGCATCTTGGGCTGGAGAGCGAGCATCTGCTGGATAAGAAGGGCGTGACCTACTGCGCTACTTGCGATGGTGCGCTGCCGATGTTCCGCAACAAGCCGCTGGTCGTGGTAGGCGGCGGTGATTCCGCTTGCGAAGAGGCCATGTATCTTACGCGCTTCGGGTCGGTGGTCTACCTGATCCATCGTCGCGATACCTTGCGCGCCTCTAAGATCATGGCGGAGCGCACGTTGGCGAATCCGAAGATTCAGCCGGTTTGGGATTCGGCGGTGGAAGAGATACTTGATGTGAATTTAGGCAAGGTCACGGGCGTGAAGGTGAAGAACCTCAAGACGAATGAGGTGACCACACTGGATGCGGCGGGTGTCTTTGTCGCTATCGGTCATGTGCCCAGTACGCAGCTCTTCAAAGGAGTGATCGACATGAACGAGAATGGGTTCATCAATCCGACACGGGGCAGTGAGACAAACATCCCGGGTGTTTTCGTAGCCGGCGATTGCTCGGACCACGTGTATCGTCAGGCCATCACCGCAGCTGGTATGGGTTGCATGGCGGCGATTGATGCCGAGCGTTATCTGGCTTCGCTGAATCAGTAAGCCATGAACTCTGTCACTGCTGCCGAGTTGGCGGAATGGTTGAAATCCGACCAGCCGCCGAAGCTGTTGGATGTGCGGCAGCATTATGAGTATGAGGTGGCGCGGCTGGATGAGGCGCGGTTGATTCCGTTGCCGGAATTACCGGTCCGTACTGGTGATCTCGCTGACTGGAAGGACGAGGATGTGGTGGTGTATTGCCACCATGGAGTTCGCAGCCAGATGGCGATCGGGGTGCTGCGAGCGGCAGGCTTTCATAAATTACATAACCTGACCGGCGGCATTGATGCCTGGTCAGTGACGGTGGATGAGCGGGTGGCGCGTTATTAAAGCGTCCGTTCGTTTCGCCGGGCTAGTGTGGTTGCCACGGGGGCTCCGAGGGAACTGGCTGGATTTTGAGCAGCCTGCATAACCTTTTGTCCAAAAGGGTGTTGAATAAAACCTCGCGGTTTTCCGTTCCTTTCGGGGATATTTTTAGTTTCAATAGCACAAAATGAGTACGGCGCGCAAAGCACGCATCAAACGCGACACGAAAGAGACCCGCATCGATCTGGAATTGAACATCGATGGCACGGGGAAATCGTCCATTAAAACGGGCATTCCGTTCTTTGACCACATGCTGACGCTATTCGCCAAGCATGCCGTGATGGACTTGAAGCTGAAGTGCAAAGGGGATCTCGAGGTGGATGCCCACCATACGGTGGAAGATTGCGGTATCGCGTTGGGGCAGGCGTTTGTGCAGGCCTTGGGCGATAAAAAGGGCATCAAACGGTATGGGACGGGATTTGATCCGCGGAATCCGTTCACCGCGGAATCGCATGTGCCTATGGATGAGTCGCTTGCGCGTTGTGTGATCGATTTCAGCGGGCGGCCTTACTTGGTCTGGCGTGGGCTGGACAAGCTGCAATACAAGCAAATCACCACGGCGGAGCGAAAGCAGGACATGTCCTCAGCTTTCCGGTTTGGGCTAGCACGTGAATTTTTTCAAGGTTTTGCCAACGAGGGCAAGTGCAACCTGCATCTGGAACTTCTCTATGGGGAGGAGCCGCATCATGTGGTAGAGGTTCTGTACAAAGCATTTGCAAAAGCAGCGGACTTCGCCTGTCAGCGTGATCCACGGATCGCCGGTCAGATACCCAGCAGCAAGGGCAAGCTGTAAAAGATTGCCTGAATACGCTGTGAAACCGAAACGTCGAATCTGATGTCGAAGAGTAAAATCGACTATGCGACCGCCGAAGATACGGCGTTGGTAAGCGCCTCAAGGAAGGGCGATACCAAGGCGTTTGAGGAACTGGTCGCACGTCACCGGGACAAGGTGTATGCACGGGCATACAGCATGTTACGGAACGAAGAAGAAGCAGTTGATCTTTCGCAGGAAGCTTGGGTGAAGGCGTGGCAGCGGCTGGAGCAGTTCCAGGGCGATTCGAGTTTTTTAACTTGGATCACCCGGATAACCATCAACCTCTGCTTGGACCAGATCCGTCGTAATAAGCGGCGGCGAACAGAATCAATCGAGCAGCTCGATGAGGATTTGGGTGGGGTTGAACGGCAGATGCCGGTGGTGACGGCCAATCCGACAGAAGGGCTGGAAACGTCCGAGTTGCGGGCGAAGATAGATGAAGCGCTGACCAAGCTGTCGCATGAACATCGGACTGTGCTGGTTTTGCACGAGTTTGAAGATTTGGAATATAAAGAGATCGCCAAGCGGATGGAGTGTTCGATTGGCACAGTGATGTCGCGGTTGTTTTACGCGCGGAGAAAAATGGCGGCCCTGATGGCTGCTTACAAACGGGATGAATTGACATGAACAACCTGGAACGGGAATTGAAGTTACAGGCCTACTTGGACGGCGAACTGCCAGCAGTGGAAGCTGCCGAGGTGGAGCGCTGGCTGGACCAAGATGCCGAATTGCTGGCGCTCTCCACCGAGCTGCGCCACACGAAGGATGCTTTCGCGGCGGGCGAGGTGGCGGTGAAGTGCCCGGAAACGCGCGAGTTCTACTGGTCCAAGATCGCCCGCTCAATCGAGCTGGAAGAGCGTCAGGCGGAGCGTGCCGCAGTGGTAGAAGTGCCGTGGTGGCGTAAGTTGCTGTTGCCAATCGGAGCCCTGGCTGCAGTCGTGGTGACGTTTGCGACTTTGCAGATGCAGCCGCAGACGGGTGAGGCTGGTGGCCACAAGAAGCCTACCCCATTGGCTCAGGATTTGGCCAAGGCAATCGATAACGTAGGCGCAGTGGAAGTGGAGCAAAAGGATGACTCCATGGGGGCGATCACCTTTAGCGACAATACTGAAGGTGTGACGGTGGTCTGGCATTACGAGCGCACCAGTGATATTTAAGCTGGAATAATCGCGGTAATTTCGCAAAGTGAGTCCGATGAATCCCATGCGGTCGTTGAAAAGTCGTCGGGTGTTTCTGATGCAAGCACTCGCATGCATGCCAGCAGTGGCACTTGCCGTGGCGGCAGATGACAAGGCCAA
>CAZRGY010000496.1:0-3406 GCA_964599715.1 uncultured Verrucomicrobiota bacterium
TCCGCTGGTTCGAGACGCATCCGGAAGCGGGCATCCGGCCGCATGTCATCCACGCCACCCCCCTGCCCCCCGGCATGAAATGGCGCGCGGAGACTTCCGTGCGTGGCTTGCGCAAGGCGGGTCTCGATTTTCACAACGCCCGCTGGCGGCTCACGGTCAGCCAGCATGTGCGCAATGAACTGGATGCCTTGCGGGCGAAACAACCCCTCGATGCCGTGGTGGTGAATACGCAGAGCGTCGCCCTGCAGCTTGCAGACTTGGTGAAGGAGTTGCCGGTATGTGTCTGTCTGGATGCCACGTTTCAGCAGCTGGCCGGTTCGCGTTGGTTCGCGCCGAATGCGCCCACGCGCTGGCTGTTGCCGCTGACCATCGCGCCGTTGATGTCCGGTGAGCGCGCCTTGTATCATGCGGCGCGTAAGATGTTTCCCTGGAGTGAAGTCGTGGCGGAGAGTCTGCGACGTGATTATCAGGAGCCGTTGGAGAAGATACAGACTCTTCCCCCTTCCTTGGATCTCACGCAGTTGCCGTTCACCCCGCGCAAGGCACTGGGCGGCAAACCGAAGCTGCTATTCATCGGCGGTGATTTTCAGCGCAAAGGCGGACCGCTCTTGCTCGAGGTCTTCCGGCAACATTTCGCCCAGCGGGCCGAGCTGCATATCGTCACGCAAGCCACATTGGCGGAAGAGCCGGGCGTGAAAGTCCATCACGCGGTGCAGGCGTACTCGCCTGAATGGCTGGCGTTGTGGCAGCAGGCGGATGCGTTTGTGTTCCCATCCACGCTGGAGACGTTCGGTCTGGTGATCTTGGAGGCGCTGGCACTGGGCGTGCCGGTCATCACGGCTCAGGTGGGAGCGGCGGCAGAGTTGATGGGCAAGGATGAGCGCGGCTTGCTCCTGAAGGATAATCATGCGGCCACGCTCAAGCAGGCGCTGGAAAATTTGCTGAAGGATTATCCGGCGGCAGTGAAGCGCGCGGAGGCGGGTCGCGCGTGGGTGGAGCAGCGACATAACTTGGAGCGGAATGCTGGCGTGCTGGCAGAGACTCTGCGAGAGTTGCAGGCAACGAAGTGATATGAGCGGCGAAATCGAACAGGGCCATTACGCGAAGAAGCAGATCTGCTGCGGCTGTGGCCTCATCGCATGGAGCCACCAGTCGCGGTTCAAGCGCGGGGTAAAGCTCGCCGCACGATTCGCAGGCAAGAAGCTGCTCGATTACGGCAGTGGCGATGGCACGTTCCTGGCCATGCTCATGCAATCCCCGCATGCACCCGCCCTGGCCATCGGCGCGGAGATCGACCAGCGGCAGGTGGACGAATGCAACAAGCGGCTCGCGGGCGATCAATCGAAACTCCGCTTCATCCACGGCAGCGAACTCGCCCAGCCAGAGCATCAGGGTGCCTATGATGCGCTCGTGTGCATGGAGGTGCTTGAGCACGTGGTGCCACTGGATGCCATGCTCGATGATTTTGCGAAATGGGTGAAGCCCGGTGGCGAATTACTCATCAGTGTGCCGGTGGAGACGGGCATTCCCTTATTGGTGAAGCAATCCGCCCGTTGTGTCGCAGGTTGGCGCGGACTCGGGGATTATCCGGGCATGAATCCCTACACCTGGGGGCAATTGATGACGAGTGTGTTCGCTGGTGAGGAACAACACATCGAGCGTCCGATCCATCATGATCCCGATGGTTTTTCCTCGCACGATCACAAGGGATTCAACTGGATGCGGCTGCGGAAGAAATTGTCTGAGCGCTTTGAATTGCTGGAGACCACCGCATCGCCGATCAGCTGGCTCTCGCCGCATTTGGGCAGTCAGGCTTGGTTTGTGTTGCGGAAGAAAGCTTAGTTTACATGCCTGAACTCCCTGAAGTCGAAGTCCTCGTCCGCCATCTTGATCCGTTGGTGAAGGGTCAGCGCATCCGTGCGGTGAACGTGCGGCGCGAGAAGGTTATCCGCCCGACCACACCCGAACAACTTGCTGCTGCGCTTGCCGGAGCGACGTTACAAGGCGTGACACGTCGCGCGAAGTTTCTGCTCTTCCAACTCAAGGCGAAGGGGGCGCGGGAAACGTTTCAGCTGGTCGCGCACTTGGGCATGACCGGCCGCATCTTTTTGCAGGCGAAGAAGGCGGCGTTACCTAAGCACGCTGCGGTGGTATTGGACTTGGGAGCCAACGTGCTGGTGTATGAGGACACGCGTTACTTCGGGAGGTTCACGCTGGATACGGCTCCACTGACCGAGTTGGGGCCGGAGCCATTGGAAAACGGTTTTGATGGCGGGGTATTCGCGGCGAACCTGAAACGTTCGCGTCAACCGATCAAGGTAAAGCTGCTGGACCAGACGCTCATCGCGGGCGTGGGCAACATCTATGCGAGCGAATCGCTTTTCCGCGCGGGCATCTCGCCGAAACGGCGGAGTGACAAGCTGAAATCAACCGAGGTGGTGGTGCTGTTGCGGGCCATCCAAGAAGTTTTGGGAGAAGCCATCCGTTTTGGCAGCACTATTCCACTGGATTACGCCGGCTCGGGGAAGCGCGATGGATTGTTCTATTATGGCAAGCCTGCGGAGGCACCGGATTTTTATGTGGAACGGTTGCTGGTGTATGACCGCTTCAACCAGCCGTGTGTGAAATGTGAATCTCCCATCAAGCGGTTGATCCAGGCGACGCGCAGCACGTACTTTTGCCCGACCTGCCAGCGCTGATAAGGGGCCGGTTAAGGCTATGCGGATAGGCCTTCGGAGCAAAGTCCGTCTTCAGGATTTCCCGTCAGCCATCGCCTGCACCTTGTCCCAATCAGTGGCCTTCAGGCTGAATGGAAAGGTTCTTTTGATAGAACGCACCCAGCCATACTCTCTCGTTATGGTCCCGATCAACATGCCAAGAATGAGATAGAAGGGCAGCCACTGCCCGAGTATGGCGAACAGTGCCAATACTGCCGTGTGAATGGTGAAAAGTAGCAGATACCGCCGGGTGTTCAGGCGGAGAAAACGCCGGTAAGTCCAACCTTGCTCGCGCGTTTCTAATAGCCTCCGGGCCAGTTCTCGGTCACTCAAGGGGTTCATATGTTCATTAGATTCAACGTTTTTTCGAGCGTCCTTGGGCTTCTATCAACACTCTAATTTTGACGTCCAGGCAAAGGGACAGAGGGACGATTAATACCATCGGCTAGAATTATCCAGCGATCGTTGCTGCGGGCTAAGAGACAACCCGCGCTTCTTTTACTTACTTCGTCGCCACGCCTTCGATGCGCATGATCTCGCCTTCCTTCAGGCGGGTCTCGCCACCGCGAAATTTCACGACGCGGCCATCGCCATAGACGCGGGTGCCGTCATTCATCGTGATGCTGCGGTTGGGGGCGACGTTGATGCTTTGTCCGTTCAACTGCACGGTCACCTGTCCGTTTACGATG
>CAZRGY010000497.1:0-3391 GCA_964599715.1 uncultured Verrucomicrobiota bacterium
ACCGACCATCTGCGTGGCAAATGCCTTGGCGCAACCATACGGATTCACCGGGTTTCTCGGCGTGTTCTCATCCTGTGGTGCCGCTTGGGGGCGACCGAAGATCTCGCTCGTAGAGGCATGGAACAGCTTCGGTGCCTTGGGCAGATCTCTTACGATCTCTAACAGCCGCAAGGTTCCCATCGCCGTAGAATCACAGGTGGATTCTGGGATCTCAAAACTCAAGCCCACATGACTCTGGCCAGCGAGGTGATAGATCTCGTCCGGAGCCACTTTTACCAGCACGCGCCGCAACGTGGTAGGGTCATCCAAGTCGGCGTAATGGAGGAAGAGGCTTTGATTATAGATCGCGGTATCACTGTAAAAATGTTTCAGCCGTGAACGGTTCAGGCTGCTCGTCCGCCGTACGACACCATGGACTTCGTAGCCTTTCTCCAGCAGTAATTCTGTCAGATACGAGCCGTCCTGGCCGGTGATGCCGGTGATAAGCGCCTTGGGCATCGTATTATTCCTCGTTTTTCTTCACGCGGCCGGCGAGCTGGTCTTCCAGCAGCTTGATGTCGGAATCCGTCATCAGGCGTGCGAGATCGGCAAAGGTCGTTTTCGGAGCCCAGCCGAGTTTCTTCTTGGCCTTGCTGGCATCGCCGATGAGCAGTTCCACTTCGGCGGGTCGATAGTACCGCGGATCGATCTCCACGTACTTGCGCCAGTCCAGACCGACATGGCTGAAGGCGACTTCCAAAAACTCCTGCACCGAATGCGTCTCGTTCGTGGCGATGACGTAATCATCGGGCTCATTCTGTTGCAGCATGAGCCACATGGCCTCCACGTATTCCTTGGCGTAGCCCCAGTCGCGTTTGGCTTCCAAGTTGCCGAGGTAGAGCTTGTCTTGCAGGCCGGCACGGATGTGGGCCACAGCCCGGGTGATCTTGCGCGTGACGAATGTCTCGCCGCGGCGCGGAGATTCGTGGTTGAAGAGGACGCCGTTGCTGGCGTGCATGCCGTAGGACTCGCGGTAGTTCACCGTGATCCAGTAGGCATAGACCTTGGCGCAACCATACGGACTGCGCGGATAGAAAGGCGTGGTCTCCTTCTGCGGCACTTCCTGCACCATGCCATACATCTCTGAAGAGGACGCCTGGTAGAAACGCGGATGGATGCCTACCTCGCGGATGGCCTCCAGCAGGCGGATCACGCCGGTGCCAGTGATGTCCGTGGTGTATTCGGGGGCATCAAAGCTCACGCGCACATGACTCTGGGCGGCGAGGTTATAGACTTCGTCCGGCTGGATCTTACCGATGAGGCGCGAAAGGGCGCTGCCGTCCGAGAGATCGCCGTAATGCAGGAAAAGCTTGTGCTTGGGCGCGTGGGGATCGGAGTAGATATGGTCCAGCCTACCGGTGTTGAAGGTGCTCGCGCGACGGATGATGCCATGCACCTCGTAACCTTTGGAAAGCAGCAGCTCAGCCAGATAAGAGCCGTCTTGACCCGTGATACCCGTGATCAAAGCCTTTTTCGACATAACGATGCCCGCCAGCATCTCGCAGGAAGCAAATATCAGGCAAGCCCGTTTTCAGGCAAATCACCCGGTGTGCTCAGGTGCAGACGGCGGTGGCTCCGCTGCCTTTGGGCGCGCCGACCGGCAATTCGTCCGGGATGGGGGCGAAATCCGCGATGGCCTTCCAGAGGTTGCTGAGGTCCTTGTTCACGTCACCCGAGAGGCAATCGGTGATATCACCGGCCACTGCCGGGTATTTCATGATGACGTCTTTGAAGGAGAAATTGGGGTCGTAGAAAGCGTAAACCAGCTTTCGCATGTTCTCGATGCCGAGCCGCAGGGACTTGGCGTATTCCGTGAAGCGTTCCGGTGAGAAGTCATTCGCCAGGATGGCTTCATGGATATCATCACCTGCCATGACGCCGCTCTTGAGCGCGAGCATCAGACCGCTGCTGAACACGGGGTCGAGGAAGCAAAAGGCATCGCCTACCAATAGCAGACCTTCGCAGCCGCAATGCCGGGAATGGAAAGTGTACTCGGCGGTGACGTAATACGGACCGGTCTGCTCCCCTTCGGAAAGATGGTCTTGTATCCAAAGGTTCTGGCTTATCTCGCGCTGGAAAATGGTTTTCGGATCTTTCACGCCATCGCGCGTGAGGTATTTGCCTTCGGCCACCACACCCACACTGACCATGTCGTTGTGTTGCGGGATGTGCCAGAACCAGCCTTTATCCGGCACAAAGGCGACCGTGGTCTGGCCCTCATCGATGCCGGCCTCGCGCTTGGAGCCCTTGTAGTAGGTCCACACGGCGACTTTGTTCAGGAAGGGGTCGCGCACGCGCCAGCCGTTGCGCACGGCGGCAAAAGCTTCCTTGCCGGTGCAATCGAGCGTGATGGGGGCGAAGTATTCGACCACTTCACCGGATTTCTTCTGCGCCCTCACGCCGATGACGCGTTCGCCGTCCTTCAGCAATTCCTTCACCGTGATCTCCTCGATGACCTCGGCGCCCTTGTCGCGCGCGTGATTGAGGAGCATCTCGTCGAACTCGCTGCGAAGCACCTGCCAGCTCTGCGCCACGGTCTCGCGGTCGTAACGGGTGTAAAAATAGAAAGGCTGGCTGGCGCGGCCGTTCGGTTGCACGAAAACCACGCTGTATTTCTTTTGGAAGGCCGAGGCCTTCAGTTTGGGGATGAGCCCCAAGCGCTCCAGCGGCTGGTAGGTGAAGGGGATCATGGACTCACCCACATGATAACGGGGAAATTTCTCGCGCTCGAGCACCAGCACGCGATGGCCGTACTCTGCCAGGATGGACGCTGCCGAAGCCCCGGCCGGGCCGCCACCGATGATCAAAGCATCATAGTTGTTACCGTCTTTCATAAGGCTTTCGTCAGGAACTTAGGGCAGAAAACGCGTTTGGCAAATCAGGGTGGCAGGATCTCGACGATCTCTGCCAGGGCGAGCTGGTCCGGATTCCACAAAGTGTTGCGGCGGCCGTAGAGCCATTGTTTTTGCGCCGGCAATTTCAAGGCCCGCTGGATGAAGTCATCTGATTCGATCCGCAGGAAGGCCTTCGGGCGGCTGGTGTGCGTGACCTTGTATTCCGCGAGCAAGGTGCCCAGCGGGGTGCTTTCACCCAAGATCTCGGAACGGGCGGGCGATGGGAACAGGCTCAGGTTGATCTTGATGGCACCGAACTCCACCGGCTTGTCCTCGGCGGTGAGCAGGACGACCTCGCGGAAGTAGAAATCACCGCGCAGCTGGCTGCGGAGCACTTCCAGATGGATCTTCGACCCATGGAACTTCTCCAACGTCGGCGTCATGTCATTCTGATGCACCAGCAGCGTCTGATATGGCTCGATCACGTCCTTGCCGTCCACCGGCTCGATCCGCGGCAG
>CAZRGY010000498.1:0-3390 GCA_964599715.1 uncultured Verrucomicrobiota bacterium
AAGCCACGGCTGACATCACTGCCGCCACCTGGCCCACCTCGTTCACCGGGATCACAGCGGTGCAGGATGTAGGGCAGTATGTGGAAGCATCCAGCAGTGGACAGAAGTTTTATCGCACCTATCGCACCGCGTTGGCGGCTTATGATACTGTTGGCAGCACGGCTGGAATGGGCGGTGGAGGAGGAACTGGCGGCGGTGGCACGGGCGGAGCGCCGAGCATCAGCCAGATCAGTCCGAATACCGGCACTGAAGGCGGGAATGTGACCGTGAGCATCACGCTGGCGGGTGATATGTTGCCGCCCTCGGATGCGATTCCCACGGTCACCATCGGCAGCTTTAACGGGACCTCGGTCAGTTACAACGGCACGACGGTCACGGCCAGCTTCACATTGACGGCGGGAACCACAGGCGCGCAGAACGTGACCGTGACCTTTCCGGCTCCTCCGGGGATGGATGCGTTGGTGGTCACTAGCACGGGCGGTTTCACCATCAATGCGATGGGCGGTGGTGGTGGCGGCGGTGGGGTGGTGACATTCAATGCCACCTTTGCGACCAATCCGCCTTTGCCGCCGCAAAATGCTATTGAAGTAGCGGCGGTAGGCACTGCGACGGCGACAATCACCAGCTATAATCAAGGCACGGGAGCGGTGACGTTACAGTTCAACAACAGTGCATTGGCCACGGGGAATCACTCGGCGACGCTCAAGTTCACCCCGCCAGGTATGAGCCAGCAAACCCTGACTTCAGTGAATCAATACACGAAGAACTGAGACAGCCATGTCCATGCTACACACGACATCCAGCAGATCAGGTGGCAACACCTGGTTTTGCTGGATGTTGTGTGTGTTGCTGGTTGCCCACCTCGGAGCAAGGAGTGCCGAATCTTCAGGGCAAAGCAAGCCGGTGTTGGTGGTGGAGATAACGCCAAGGTTTGAGGCGGAGGCAGTGGAGTTGGGAATCATGGGACAGACCAATGCGGCCGGCCAGGTCTTTTCCGTGACGCGGTTGGATATGTTACTCTCTGGCGTTGCCCTGCGCCGTAGTGATGGGTTGTGGATCGAGGCGACGAATAATCTGGCTTACATCAGCTTGGGCGAAAAACGGAACAAGCTGGAGATAACCGGTCTGCCTCCGGGGAGATATGATCGCTTGAGCTTCCGGGTAGGTCTGGAGGAAAAAGTGAACCATGCCGATCCGGCGCAATACCCGGCCGGGCATCCTTTGAATCCGAATGTGAACGGATTGCACTGGGGATGGCAGGGCGGGTATGTGTTCCTGGCGCTCGAAGGACGCTGGAAATCAAAAGACGGGGAGACGGGTGGCTATTCTTACCACTTGGGCAACGATTTCATGCTTACGACCGTGGATATGCCGTTGGAGGTGGATTTCCAAGAGAGTTGCACGGTGGGGGCCAGCTTGCATCTGAACCGTCTGTTGGGTGGTCTACCCCAGTTGGTATTTGATGAGGAGAATTCCGTGACGCATGCACGGGCGGGGGATGCGCTGGCTTTGCGTTTGCAGAAGCAATTGCGCGATGCTTTTTCAGCAGATGAGACCGGAGCCACTAACGGTGAAGTGGTGGCGGCGAGCAAAAAGCTCAAGGTATTGATGGCCAAGTCAGCTACTCCATATCGCTTCACCTTTGCGCGGCAGTTTCCGCCACCCTCGCTGCCGCAAGACAATCCTTTGACCGAAGAAGGAGTGGAGTTGGGACGCAAGCTGTTTCATGAAGCCCGGTTGTCGGTGAACAACACCCAGTCTTGCGCGTCCTGTCATCTGGCAGAAGCGGGTTTCACCGATGGCCAACAGGTTAGCATCGGCGCTGAAGGAGTGCGCGGCACACGCAACTCGATGCCGCTCTTCAATCTGGCTTGGAAACAATCGTTCTTCTGGGATGGTCGTGCGCCCTCGTTGCGGGAGCAGGTATTGATGCCGATCCAGGATCCGGTGGAGATGCACGAATCCTTGACCAATGTGGTGACCAAGCTGAAGGCCATCGAGACTTATCCAGTTCTATTCGAGCGAGCGTTCGGGACACAGGAGATCGATGCCGACCGGGTGGCCCGTGCTTTGGAACAGTTCCTCCTGACAATCGTCTCCTATCGCTCCAAGTTCGATCGCGCGATGCAGGGCCGTGAATCATTCACGAAAGAGGAAAAGCGCGGGTTTGAACTTTTCGTCACGGAGTATGATCCGCGGCGGGGGTTCTACGGCGCAGATTGCTTCCATTGCCATGGTGGACCGATGTTCTCAAATCTAAGGTTCGCGAACAATGGACTGGAAGAGAAACCGGCAGACCTTGGCTTGGGGGAAGTGACGCGGCGAGAGTTCGACTTGGGACGTTTCGCAGTGCCTTCACTGCGCAATATCGCGGTGACCGCGCCCTACATGCACGATGGTCGCTTCAAGACTTTGGAGGAAGTGGTGGAGCACTATGTGAGTGGCGTGAAGCGTTCCGCTACTTTGGATCCTAATCTGGCGAAGCATCCGGCGGGAGGCGTGCCACTAAGTCCGGAAGACAAGCAGGCTTTGGTGGCGTTCATGAAGACCCTGACAGATGAAACCTACCAGTCTAAGCAGGAAGCCAGCAGTCGTTGATATTTCGCCTGCGAAAAAGGGTGAATCCTGCGGATTAGACCGGATTTTCGGGAACATTTACCTTCGCTTAACATTTTTTGCCGTCCTTCACATACCATCTTTACAATTCGGGAGCAGATTCTTCCGCAGTTATGAAGATCATCAGAGTCATATTTATCTCCGGTGTGGGTGTGTATTTGGTGGCGCGCTAAGGCCGTCTCCGGTTCACGGATCATGCGGCCGCTTGATTTGAGATGTTTTCCGCTGGGTTGCGGAGAGGCGGGCTCGGGCTAATAGAAGTGTGCGGCCCGGGCCCGTCTGTCTTTTCACAATAGAGCCGACGAAAGAGCTTTTAAAAGATACCATCGATAGCCAATATTTGTCCTGCAGGTGTCTTACATCAGACAAGCCATCGGCGGTTTGTTAAGATGCCTGGAACCATTTGTCAGCCTGAGACATTTTCTGAAATAGAGCCGTCATGTTGGTCTTGTGTGCCAATCCTTCCTGTGGAACGAAGTTTCCGCGTCCGGATACTGATGCGGGACGGGTGGTGATGTGTCCGCAGTGCGGTAAATCCACAGCTGCCAGAGCAGCGGGGGCAGCCAAACCGGAACTGGGACAACTGGGTGATTTCATGCTGATCCGGCCGGTGGCGAAAGGCGGGATGGGAGAGATTTTTGAGGCCACGCAATTGCGGTTGGGACGTTCGGTGGCCCTCAAGGTGTTGAACCGTAATCTGGCGACAGACGAACAGTTCATACAGCGTTTTGAACGGGAGGCGAAAGCGGCGGCTGCATTGAATCACCCGAACAT
>CAZRGY010000499.1:0-3374 GCA_964599715.1 uncultured Verrucomicrobiota bacterium
ACGCCTGCGGCTTGCCCCATGCCTTCACGGATGACCTTGCCGCCACCGAATTTGCACTCGTCGCCATAAACGGTGTAATCCTTCTCCACCTGAAGCACGAGGGCAGTATCGCCCAGCGTGAGCTTGTCACCGGTCGTAGGACCAAACATCTCCGCGTAATGGGACCGCTTCATCTTGTATGGCATATCAGTCCTCCGTGTTCAAAAAGTTGCCCGCTTTCACCCGTTCCATAGTGGTCTTCAAACCTTCGGGTGATACTACACCATCTGCCAGATTGTTGCCGCCGCGTATCACCTTATTACCGGCGATCTCGACCAGTTTCACCGTCTTGGTCTCGCCCGGCTCGAAGCGCACTGCCGTGCCCGCCGGGATGTCGAGCCGCTTGCCGTAAGCCTTGGCCCGGTCAAATTTCAGCAAGGCGTTCGTCTCCACGAAGTGATAGTGGCTGCCCACCTGCACTGGTCGGTCGCCCATATTGGTCACCGCTACCATGACCGTCTCACGTCCGGCATTAAGTTCCAGCTCCCCGTCTTGCGGCTCACAAGCACCCGGCTCGAAATCCATCTCCGCCACCACACTGTGGAACACCTTCAGGTCCGGCACCGGTAGGAAGCTGCCATAAAGCGCGAGCGTCAAATCTCCATCCTCCGCCGCGATGGGATGATGCACCGTGACGAGCTTCGTGCCATCGGGGAAAGTGCCCTCCACCTGCACCTCGGCGATCATCGCAGGCACGCCAGACATGACTTGATTGCGACCGAGAAACTTCCGGCCAAGGTCCATCAACTCCGAAACGCTGCGTCCGTCGCGGATAAACTCCAGCAGTTGCGTAGCGATCAGCGCGACACATTCGGGGTAATTCAGCTTCAGTCCGCGCGCGAGGCGTTTTTGCGCCAGCACACCTGCGCCATGCAGCATCAGCTTTTCGATTTCACGAGGAGAGAGATGCATAAATCTAGATCACCATTTGCGGGCCCATGGATTGTCCTGCAAGATCGGGTTCACGAACTCCAATCGACGCGCGATCTCCCGCCCGACGGCCTCTGTGCTCACACCCGCCATCCGCAGCAACACACCATCGGCTACCGGACTGGCGCTGACGGCCAGATCACTGCGTTTGCCCACCGGGGCGTCCGCCACTTCATCCAATAATTGCCGGGCCATCACCTGCAACTTCGAGCCGACCACCATCACTGTCGCGAGGCAATGAAAGCGCCCCATCTGGTGCAGTAATTCTTCCGTGCCCGTTTCACCCGCCAGTCGCAAGGTGTCGAGCACCACTCGTTTGCCCGACTGAAAAATCTCATTCCGGGTCTGGTAGCGCGTGAACTCCCAGCGTTCACCTCGCGCGGCCCTGCCGGAGCAAAGCCAGTCTACCAGCACCAACCCGGTATCGTCCGCCAAATGGAATTCCTGCCGTTGCTCATAGATGGCTTCCGCAAAGCACTGGACCGGATCAGGTGCCAACACGAACAGACAGCCCTCACCTAACTCTGCCCGTATCCGGTGCTGACAGGGTAACAGGCGCGGATTTCGGTAAACTTTGGTAGAAGCCTGAGTGCTAAGAAAGCATGTGGCTCCGGCACCGACATCCACATCCATGCTGGTCTCATCCCCCGCCACCAGACCGCCGCCGAAGCTGCTGCTGTATGCCCAGACACTGGGACCACGAAACCGGGGAGCCAGCAGTTTGAGCGGGCTGACCGCCCAGCATTCCGTCACCGCACTTTCCCCCGCAACCAAGCTGACCCGCAATCCCGCGTGGCCGGCCTGGTTGATCCGGGGCTGGATTGGCTGGGCCAGAGAAACCATCTTACAGGCTCTTGCCCCAGAGCAACACAGCACCGGCCATCATCAGAAGCCCGGCAAAGGAAAGGACGCGCGCCGGAAGACGACGCTGCACCTGCGTGCCTGCAAACCACAGCACAGCACCGCCCAAGGCCAGCATCATGATATGATACGGGCTGGTGAGGATATGAGTGGCACTCGCTTGGGTGAGATCATGGCCCGGATGAGCAGACGCCGCCATCGGGAGCAGGCCGCCAACGAGCAAAGCAATGTATGCGATAAACCGGTTTACCAGACGCGTGGCTTTCATATTAGACAGTCAGATATTGGCGTACGAGCTGGTCGTTCAAGTCGGAGATTCCTCCGCCAGCTACGATCGAGCCGCGGTCCATGATGCAAAAATTATCCGCCACCGCGAGGCAAAAATCGAGATACTGTTCCACCAGCAAAATACTGATCTTCCCCTCCTTCTTGATCATCTGAAGCGTGTCCCCGATCTGGTCGATGATATTGGGCTGAATGCCCTCAGTCGGCTCATCCAAGATCAACACTTTAGGATCGGTCAGGACCGCTCGGGCAATGGCCAACTGCTGCTGCTGACCACCGCTCAGCACCCCGCCCTTGCGCTTCAACATCTCCTTCAGCACGGGAAAGAGTTCAAAGATACGATCCACCTGCTCTCCCTCTTTTTTACCATGAACCACCAGGCTGATCTTGAGGTTTTCCCAAACCGTCAGGTTGGCGAAAATATCCCGTCCTTGCGGCACGTAGCCGATGCCCATGCGCGAGCGCTGTTCCGGCTTCTTCCCCACCATTTCCTCTCCGTCCAGCTTCACGGAACCTTCGTCCGGTTTGAGCAGCCCCACGATGGTCTTCAGTGTCGTGCTCTTGCCCACGCCATTGCGCCCCATCAGGCACAACAGTTTGTTCTTGGGCAGGGTGAAATCCACGTTGCGCAAGATGCGCGAGCCGTCATACGAGACGGAGATGTTCGATAGGGAAAGCATCTTAATGTTTCTTTTTGCGGCCGAGATAGACTTCGATCACGCGCTCATCGTTTTGCACTTCGTCCACCGTTCCCTCACTCAAGACGTGTCCCTGATGCAACACTGTCACCTTGCGGGCGATCTGCCGCACGAAAACCATGTCATGCTCGATCACCACGATGCTGTGTTTGCCCGCCAGGCTCATGAGCAATTCACCCGTCTTGGCGGTTTCTGTGTCCGTCATGCCGGCGGCCGGTTCATCCACCAGCAAGAGCTTGGGGTTTTGTGAGAGCAACATGCCGATTTCCAGCCATTGCTTCTGACCGTGTGAAAGCGTGCCAGCTTTGACGTTCGCCCGGTCGGTCAGACCGATGGTCTGCAATATCTCCTGGATGCGATCACGCTGGGTGGAACCGATGCGGGCGAACAGCGTGGACCAGACACTCCTGCTGCCTTCCAACGAGAGCCAGATGTTTTCCAACACCGTATGCTCCACATAAACCGAGGGGGTCTGAAATTTGCGTCCGATGCCCAAGCGGTTGATCTGATACTCGTTCAGCTTGGTCAGGTCCGTGTTCTTGCCGAACTCGACCTTGCCGG
>CAZRGY010000500.1:0-3361 GCA_964599715.1 uncultured Verrucomicrobiota bacterium
CCAGTGAATCGAGCAACAGGTTCCGCTGCGTCAACGCCGCCTTGCCTGCCGCCCGCAATCCCACCACGGCCCACCAGCGCACGGTCTCGTTATCATTGGCGAGTCGTTGCACCAATTCTTTGACTTGTCCCGGTCGACCGACAAGTTCCGCCGTGCTCAGGATATTCTCCAATTCATAATGATCCTTCAGCGCCGACCACTGACGCGGAGCCATGCCGTCCGTTTGTTGCACCAATTGCTGTTCGGGAATGAAACCCAAGTCGCGCGTCTCCAGAATCCATTTATGCAACTCGCCCCGCAGCCGCTCCAGCTCGGCGGCATGTTTCTTCTGACCGGCCAGATTGGCCAGTTGCTGCGGATCTTTTCTGAGGTCGTATAATTCTTCCGCCGCACGCGGGCTGACATACTCCACCACTCCGGGCTTGAGCTTGCCTTCCTTGCCCATCTGCAGGAACTCACGCCGGAAATCGCTCGCATCCGAGTAACCCTCAGGCTGCCCCCACGGCAGATGTGGATGATAATTGCGGATATAGAGCCAGCGCCCGTCATTGATGGAACGCGCCGTATCAAACGCCTCATCCACGCGATCCCGCGCGCCATAGATGAACTTGCGCTCTGGCCCGTTCTTCGGCCCGAGGAACGGCACGCCTTGCATGTGACTGGGGATGGGCAATCCCGCGAGGCTCAGCACCGTGGGCGGGAAGTCCACAAAGCTCACCATGCGATCCACCGCACTGCCCGGCTTGGCCGGGGCCAGGTGCGCCCACTTCTTCGGAAACCGGATGATCAACGGCACCTGCAAACCGGAGTTATGCAGGACCCGCTTGCCACGCGGCAACCCCATGCCGTGATCCGCGTAGAAGAACACGATGGTATCCTCCGCGAGTCCATCCGCTTCCAACTCGCGCAGGATCTCGCCCACTTCCTTGTCCATGATGCGGATGCAATCGTAGTAACGCGCCAGCGTGCGCCGGGAAAGCTTGGTATCCGGATAGAACTTCGGCAGCTGCATCTCTTCCGGATTCGCGCGTTCTCCGGGCGAGAGCCGCTCTTTCGCCAGCTTCTCAAATTCCTCCCAAGACCACACGCTCGAGCGGGATTGATGCGTCTCCATCAGGTTGAACACGCTGAAGAACGGCTGCCCCGGCTGACGCTGACGCCAGTGCGCCTTGGCATCACAACGGTTCCACGCCGCCGCCTTGAACGTCGCCTCATCAGCCACGTTGTAATCCGTCTTCACATTGTTCGAGGTGAAGTAACCCACATCACGGAAGTATTTGCTGTAAGCCTGCACCTCGGGCGGCAACACCCGTTCGCAACGCAACTGCGGATTCCCCAGCGAGGTCGCATACATGCCGCTGATCAGGCACGCACGCGATGGCGAACACACTGGTGCCGTGGAGAAGGCACGGGTATAGCGCACCGATTGCTTGGCGAAGTCATCGATATAAGGCGAGAAGGCGTTGGCGTCACCATAGCAGCCCAGATTCGGGCTCATGTCCTCGCAAGTGATCCACAAGATGTTCGGCCGCTCCGCCGCATGGACGGCAACCGACAGGGCACAACCGATCACTGCCAGCAGCAGCCGGTTGATAAAGTATCTGGTCATCACAAATTTCATGACTTAATTGCGGTTTATACGGTCCGGAACATAATCGACCATGCGCCCGACGTAAGAGGCCGCATCCTTGTTCTTCGCCTCCTGGATTTTCGCCTGGGCGATATCCGGCAGGAGCGGCTTGGCGCGCGCGCCCAATCGATCAGCCACATTGATCGCTGTCAAACGGATGAATGGGGACTTCACCTTCAGAGCCTCACGCAAGACCTCCAGTGTCCGGTCCAGTTCGCCGACTGCCGCCAGCGCCTCGGCCGCCGCCACCCGTACATCCCAGGATTCATCGCGGGAGGCATGCATCAGAGCCTGCTTGGACGGCGCGGCTTTTTCGCCCAAAGCCACCATGCCCAAGGCTCCCCACCACCGGATGGCTGCATCCTTTTCCTCCAGCAGATGTTCCAGCCGTTTCAGATTCTTCGGGTCCCGCTGGTTTGCGATCTCCGCCGCCGCCAGCAGATTCTTCAATGGGTTGCGGCGCGGATCCAAAGCGATCTCATAAGGGCTCGTCCCATGCGAACGCCGGTGCATCTCCTCTTCCGGCAGCAAGCCCAGGTCACCGGTCTTGATCATCCAGTTGCGGCAAGCCGTGCGTAGCCGGTCGAGCGTCTTCTGCATCTGCGGATCGGCGGCGAGATTGTTCGTCTCCCACGGATCATTCTCCACATCGTAGAGTTCCTCCATCGGTTTCGTCTGGAAGAAACGGGCGGGTGCACCGGTGAGTTTCCCCGCTTCATGCAACTTCTCCCACGCCCGCATGCTGGCGTGCTGATCCACGTAGCTGATGAATTGCGACCACGGCAGATGCGGTTGGAAATTCCGCAAGTAATGATACTTCCCGTCATGTGCATAGCGGATGATGTCAAAGCGCTCGCCCTGCCGGTCCTTCCCGCCAAAGATATAACGATGCCGTCCGTTATCCTGCCCGCCCAAGAACGCCGCACCTTGCATGTGCGACGGCACTTTCACATTGCAGAGGCTCAACACCGTCGGTGCAAAATCCACGAAGCTCACCAAGCGGCTCTCGGTCTCGCCCGGTTTGGCGGGCGCGAGTGATTCCCAGTTCTTGGGAAACCGGATCATCATCGGCACGCGCAGGCTGGCATCCCACGCCCACATCTTGATGGACGGCATACCCGTGCCATGGTCCGAGAAAAAGAACACGATGGTATCCTCCGCCAGACCATCCTCCGCCAATTCCTTCAGCACCTTGCCGGCCTGCGCATCCATCTTCGTGACATTGTCGTAGTGCCGCGCCCATTCGCGGCGGAACTCCGGCGTATCCGGATGGATCGGCGGCACCGGTGCCTTGGCCTGGTCATGCTCCGTCGGTGGCGGTTCCTTGCCATCCCTCGCAGCCTTCATATCCGCCCCGAAGATCTGGCTCTGGTGACTGACCGTGAAATTGAACACGGCGAAAAACGGCTGCCCGGGTTGACGTTTCCGCCAATGCGCCTTGCTGCTGGATTCATCCCACGCCTCTTTCGGTGTCGCGAAGTTGTAGTCCGTCTTGACGTTGTTCACGCAGTAATAGCCCGCCTCTCGCAGGTATTGCGAAAAGCACTTCACCATGTGCGGCAACCGCGTGGTCGAGCGCATCGGATGACTGCCTAACCGTACCGGATACACCCCCGTGATGAGGCACGAACGGCTCGGCGCACAGACCCCCGTGTAGGCGAACGCATTCAGATACCGCACCGACTCTTTCGCAAACGCATCCAGATTCGGCGTCTTCGCATACTCATCCCC
>CAZRGY010000501.1:0-3335 GCA_964599715.1 uncultured Verrucomicrobiota bacterium
ACCTACTCGCTCCGCAGCCCATCCAACAACTGTCCGCGCAGAGCGAAACTCGCCGCCACGAAAGTCCAGACCGCACCACTGAGCAGTACTGCACCCAAGGTGAGGGAGAGCGAGACATACGGCACTTCCGCGCCCGGTGAGAGCAGCGCGGGCAAGACGGCGATCAGCGCCGAGATGACGCCCACCGCCAACCCCACGAACAGCAACATGCCGTGCTCACTGATGACGAGCCACTTCAAGGTCTGCGTGCGGAAACCAATCGCCTGCATCAGCGCGAGTTCACCACGCCGTTCCAGCACATTGCGCAACACCACGACGCCCAAGCCAAGACTGCCCAGCAGCAGGCCAAGCCCGCCAAGAATCTGGAAGGTACTGAGATAGGTGTTCTGCACCGCATTGAAGGCATTCAAACGATCCGCCGTGGCGGTGAGTTCCATGCCCTCGTTCTGCAAGGCCTTGGTCAGTGTCTTCGAGACTTCTTCCAGCCGCTCGGCAGGGGCATCGATGAGGAACATGCGGTAGCCACTCTCGGAAGGATACTTCGCCACGAGCGCGGCTTCATCGATTATCAGACTACCTTGCAAGATGGAGTTCGCCACCGCGCCTACGATGCGCACCTTGAAGGCCTGGCCGCGCTCATCAGTGAAATCGAGCGTATCACCCACCTTCTTGCCCATCGCCCACATGATGGAATTGAAATCCCCGATGGCAGGCACTTCATCTCCAGTGCCTGAGTTCTTGAGCGAGTTCCACGGTTCCTTTTCATCCATACCTTCCGCCAATCCGGCGAAAGTGAAGGCCTCACGCTCCTGCAAGAGTTGCGGGTTCACCCCGATCAGGCGCGGACGCTGGGCGCGGTTCAAGTTGAGGCAGCTCGCGTCCTCACCGTCCTTCACCCGGAAAGGCACGAAGGAAACACCGGCGAGCTTCTTGTCATCCAGCCCGAAGAAATCCTGGCCCTCCGACGTGTTCAGATCCTGCACCACCGGCAACGTCGTATCACCGATGAACGCAAAACCGCCCGTGCCCGCTGAACGCTTGGTCGCATTAGCCGTCGCATCCAATTTGTTCGCCCCGACAGCGACAACAAGGAAGCTGCCGCACGCGAGCAGACTGATGGTCGCCAGACTGCGTTTGCGACGCCGCACGGCATTACGGATACCGAGGCTGTTTAGATGAAACGCCGCCGCGAGTTCTTCCGCCGTCATCTTCAAGCCCGCTGAACGTAACTTGTTCAACCACGCCGCACTCGCGGCCAGTCCACCGATCAGGAACAACCCGCCTGCACCGAAGAACATTCCGGCTGAATCACCACCCCCGCCAAACTTCGCATAGCCCACCATCGCGAGACCCAAGACCAGACAGGTGCTGGCAATGATGCCCGCTTTACCCTTCTTGCCAGAGCCTTCCAGCGTGCTGCGCCGTTCTTCCGCGCCTTCAGCCAGCAGCTCGCGCGCGGGACGTTGCACCTGTTTGCGCACCGCCAGCCAGATGGTGATGAACGCCACAAAAAAACTGGCGATGGTACCGATGACCAGCGTTTGCGGCTCCGCATGGAACGTCAGCGAAGAAGTTCCCACCGCATCGCGCCAGAGATTCGCGAGACCATAGAGCATGCCCTGCGCATACCAGATGCCGCCCACGGCTCCCAAAACCCCACCGATCAAGGCGATGACGCTGCCCTCGCCGAGCAACTGGTTCCGCACCTGCTTGGGCAGGAAGCCGAACGCAAGCAACGTGCCAACCTCACGCGCCCGCTGCTCCACGCCGAGCTGGAAGAGCAGCGCCATAAGCAGCAACGCCGCCACGATGAGGAAGAAACTGAACCCGATGAATAAGCCGCCGAAGTCCTGCGATTGATTCACCGCGTTCAATGCCTGTTCGCGCACCGGTAAGAAACTTAAACTGACGCTCGCTGGATCCATGCTCTGCTGGATGGCCTGCGCGATCTGGTTTGTGGTGATGCTCGCCCGGTCATAGCGCACGGCCGTCAGATCACCGAAACGGTTGGACCACAGCTTCTGCCCCGCAGCCAGGTTGATGAAAGCCTTTGGCGTGCCCTTATGATCATCCCAATACTTCTCATCCTTCGGCGTGATGGCATCCATGTTGATAGGAAAGCCCGTGTCCCAGTCACCACAGTTCTCTGCATCCGTCATGCCCGGGAAGTCCGGCATCAAGCTGCGGTCCGCGTAGATGCCGCTCAACGGCACAATGGAATGCACGCGGAAAGTGTTCGTGCGCTCCTCCAGCTTGCGCCCGATGCCTACGAAGTAATACGACATCGTCACCGTGTCCCCGACCTTCGCGCTTAAGTCTTCGGCTGCCCATTCGCCGAGCACGATCTCGTCGTCTTTCATTCCCTCTGGCAACCACGGCTGACCTGCTGCTGTCACCATGGAGTAAGGCACCGTGTTCGTCCCCAGCCGGATATCATTCGCGAAATACGTTAGAATTTTCTGCCCGTTCGCTCCGGTTTTTTGCGAAGCATCCACCATCGGCGGATCAAGGAACACACGCGGCGTGCGCACCTCGATGGCTTTCACTTCTGGCAAATCCCGCAGCTCGATCTGTGCATCAGCGATCTGCCAGTGTTTCTTCAACGCGGCTGTGAGCGCCGCTCCGTCAGTCCCATTGCCTGCGAGCAACAAGTTCGCCTTGCCAGGGATGGACAGCTTGTCCTGCACCCATTTCAGCGGCATGAACGCATTGAACGGCGGCACCTGACTGGCCATCAGGCCGAACCGGCCGAACTCCTCGTCCTTCACGATGGCGAGTACATTCACACGCAAGGCCACCGCTGAATCCTCCTGCGAAGACAACGGAGCATCCCGGGAAAGGGCGGAAGGCTTCGGCACACGGAAAACCACGTCATCCTTCTCCTTCACCCCGAGCTGTCGTGCTAGCGTCTCATTCAACACCACCGACCCATCGGGAATAGTTGCGAAAGAAGGCTTCTTCAGAGCGAGCCCCCAGAAGCTTTCATCAACGCCTTGCACCTGGACTTTATTAGCCCGGCCTTCTCCGCCGCGACTGCTGGCAGTGCCCAGCACTTGCACCAGCGGCACCACCTGCGTCTTCACTTCCGTAGAGATCTCTCCGGCCAGATCGGAACGGAAGAAGCGGTCATTTGAAGCCAGCGCCTGTTCCGTCTGGCCCAATCGCAACAACGCCAGATTCTTCAGACTCGCGCGTACGGAATCGCCCACCAGCAAAGCCCCGATCAACACAGCGCTGCCGACGATAGCCCCCAGCAACACGCCGAGATGTGCCCGCCAATGATACGCAAGGCTGCGTCGCACCAATGTCCCAAAGCTCATCATACGCTGGCCTCC
>CAZRGY010000502.1:0-3324 GCA_964599715.1 uncultured Verrucomicrobiota bacterium
TCTCCTGCAAGCACAAGATATCCGGCTGGGATGAGGCGAGGAAATCGAGCAGGCCCTTGCCCAAGACCGAGCGGACACCATTGACGTTCCAGGAAACGAGTTTCATGCGGGGGAAAATGGCAAGAGGTGCGGGGAAAAAGAAGGAGAATTTGCGCTTTGGTGACAGAAGCGAAAAGCCAACAGATCAGAGATTCTTGTAGGTGCCGTATTTTATCCAAACGGCTTGGGATAGGAGGTAGTCTTCCATTAACGATTGCTCCGCTGGATCATACTTGATGAGGCCTTTGGCATAGCATTCGTTCAAGCCTGTCAGGAAATTTCGGAACGAGGTGAAAAAGAGGTAATGGCTGTCTTCGGCCATGTGATAGAAGAAACACCCCGGCTTGGCTGACTTGGCGACGTCCAAGAAATAACCATCTGAGGCACCGTCATCGAACACCGGCAGCCAGCTTTTTTGATGCCCGATAAAGAATGAAGTTAAAGCCCCTTTTGGTTGGGTCGCCTGGTTGATCTTCACCGCATCTTGTAATGGGACGAAGTAGTGACCGGGAACGATCTGATTTGTGCTGCCTGACGGTTGCCCGTTTCGCCATTGGTAGAGTGCTTTGATATCTGGCGGCAATGTGAAACCGTTTTGGCGTTCGATCTCAGAAATAGTCTCTAAGGAAAGTCCGGGATTTAGCTCGGCCAAACCTTGAGGTGCTTGCGCTTGCAGTTCGTTTTCCAACTGTTTTAAGAGGTCGGCGGTGCTGGTCGAGACCTCGACTGGCAGTGGTGGTGGATCGGGGTAAAACATCCTGCGCCCCAGTATTTCCGGGCCATAACGCACGGTGGCGATCAGCAGCCCCAGCCCAAGTAAAGTGGTGGTAGAGAGTAAGAGCAGCAGACGGCGTTTGTCGTTGTTTAGCTCAAGCCACATAGTCCTTGTTTTGATTGGAGCCTATGCTTTCTTGATTTACTTGCCAAGCAGTCAGGCGACATCACGGTTTCGCTGTGCTTGCGTGAATATCCGGCCCGGCCTACGCTTCCAATCTCAGCCAGACTATGAATGTGCGCTCGCTAACCTGTTGTCTGCTCACCCTGATCGCCGTGCCGTTGGCTGTGCGGGCGGTGGAGCTGCAAGTGCCTACGGGATTTGTCGCCGAGATGGTGGCGGGGCCGCCCTTGGTGCGGCATCCGATGATGGCGGGTTTTGATGACCGTGGGCGTCTCTTTGTTTCCGAATCGGCCGGGCAAAATCTGAATAACAAGGAGCTGGATGCGCAGACACCGAACTACATCTCCATGCTGGAGGATACGGATGGGGATGGCGTCTTCGACAAGTCTACGGTGTTCGCGGACAAGATGACTTTCCCGCAGGGGGCGTTGTGGTATCGCGGTGCGCTCTACGTCTGCTCGCCGCCGGGTTTGTGGAAACTGGAGGATACGGATGATGACGGCAAGGCGGACAAACGCACCCTGTTGGTGGGTGGCTTTGAATACACCGGGAACGCGGCGGATGTGCATGGGCCGTTTCTTGGCCCAACAGGCCGCCTTTATTGGTGCCATGGCCGCAAGGGGCATGAGGTTTATCAAAAGGACGGCACACTGGTCTCGAAAGGCAAAGGCGCGCGCATCTGGTCCTGCCTGCCGGATGGGAGCGATGTGCAGGTCTTCGCCGGTGGCGGCATGGATAATCCGGTGGAACTCGTCTTCACGGAAGCGGGCGATATGTTGGGGACGGTGAATCTTTTTCACGGCAGGCCGCGTGGCGATGTGCTGGTGCACTGGCAGTATGGTGGTGTCTATCCGCGCGATGACGTGGGACCGGTGCTGGATGAATTTGTGCGCACGGGCGATCTGCTTCCGGAGGTCTATAACTTTGGGCACATCGCCATCTCAGGCTTCAACCGGTATCGCTCTGGTGCGTTCGGCAAAGAGTATAAAGAGAACCTGTTCGTCACGGAGTTCAACACCGGCAAGGTGAAGCGCATGGTGCTGGAACGCAGCGGCTCCACTTACAAGGCAACAGAGCATGATTTCCTCAGCTCCACGAATCATGACTTTCACCCCACGGATGTCTTGGAAGATGCGGACGGCAGTCTGCTGGTGGTTGATACGGGCGGGTGGTTTCGCATCGGGTGCCCCACCTCGCAGATCGCCAAGCCGGATGTGCGTGGTGGCATCTATCGCATCCGCAAAGTGGATCAGGCAAAAGTAGCGGATGCACGGGGGCAGAAGATTGATTGGAAGCAACAGACAGCGGAGCAATTGGTGAAGCTGCTGGATGATGAACGGTTTGAGGTGAGAGATCGGGCAGTGGATGAGTTGGGGATGAAACTGGAGGGTTCGCCTACTGTGATCGATGCCGTAATCGCCAAAGGAACTGAAAGGCAGACAGTTAACTTAGTATGGGCGATGAGCCGGAGTGAGAATAAAGACGTCATTGCCCGGATAAATAACTTCCCAGTGAATCACCCGCGATATCTGGTAAAGCAGGCCGCATTCCATGCGCTCCGTGATCGGGGTATCGAGCCGCAGATCAGCTGGGAATTGCTTTCGAGGTATCAGGCTTTCGTTCGGCGTGAGGGTTACAGTGCCTTCAGCAAGGTTGGGAAAGTGCCGCAAGTCCATCGCTCTGTGGAACCGAATGTGGGCATCGGGTTGGCCGGGGCAGAGTATCAAGACCGTATGGAGGAACACGCGGCTTTGTATGCCATTTATCGGGCGAAGCCGGTCGAAGAGCTGATCAAACTTTTAGCAAATGATTCGGAGTATGAGAAATATCCCAGGACGGTAGCCAATTCCATGTTGATGCTCGACCAGTTGGAGCCCGATGCCATCTTCGTCAACTGGGTCATGAAGTCATTTGATACAGATGATGACAAACTGGTGAAAACCGCCACTCAGATCGCTGCGCGTCATCCCGAATGGGCACCCGCTTTTGCTGCGAAAGTAGAAGAATGGTTGGCGATTCCGCTTATCACCGATCGGCAACTTCTACCCTTGTTTGAACTTACGCCGAAGTATTTGAAAAATGAGGCCATGGCTATCGCTGTGGGGAAACTGTTGAAGGATGACCAGCAATCTGTCCCCTTGCTGATCGCCAAGGCGACAGGTGTGAAACTGCATCCTTCGTGGAAGGAACCGTTGGCTAGGCGGCTAGGGAATACGAACAACAGCGTGGCGGAGAACGCACTCGCTGCAATCGCTGCGGTAGGTGGTGCATCGGAATTCAAGACGCAGCTAGAAGCAGCCGCAGCCAATGAAGCCATGCCAGTGGCGGTGCGGTTGAAAGCGCTGTCCTTGAGTGCAGCGAAAGGTGCGGCAGTGAATGATGGTGTG